>DATFQU010000207.1:0-11513 GCA_035264005.1 Candidatus Acidiferrales bacterium | reverse complement strand
CTCGTCGAACGCGTCCGCCGCAATCCGCTCTTTCGCGCGCTCCGCGTCGATAAGCTGACCATCGCCGCCCTCGAAGCCACGCTCAGCGCCTATCAGCGCGGCGCCCTCGACGAAATTCCCGCGCTGCGTATGATTCGCATGACCGCCGAAGAAATCGACCGTCGCGCCGGCGCATTCGCCGAAAAGTTGCGCGGCACTCTGCCTGAAGGCGCGAGCCTTGAAGTCTGCGCAGGCTTTTCCGTCATCGGCGGCGGCTCAGCTCCCGACCAGAAGCTCCACACCTCGCTCATCGCCATCCGCAGTACGCGCCATTCCGCCGCCGAAATCGAAGAGCGCCTCCGCAAACCACTCACTGGCGCACCCGTCATTGCGCGCGTCGAGAAGAAAACCTTGATACTCGATTTACGTACAGTTTTTGAAGAAGAAGAATCCGCACTCGCAGCAGCTCTGGCCGCAGCGTTACGTCCTGCTTCGTAAGCGCACTTTAGGGGCGGAACTAGGTCGCCCATGTCTTCCCATTTTTTTTTGATTGTCATTCCGAACCCGTTCGCCTGCCCTTGGCGAACGGTGTGAGGAATCTGCTGTTGTATTAAATTGGGGCTTTAGTTCCTGAAGGACAATTCTTCGTTCTCTGCAGAAGTCTCACAGGTGATTGATGCAGCTAGCGACGCACGCCGCCCCGAAGCCGTTATCAATATTCACCACGCTGATGTTCGATGCGCAACTGTTCAGCATCGCCAGCAGCCCCGCCAATCCCGAAAAACTCGCGCCATAGCCCGTGCTCGTCGGCACCGCAATCACCGGAACGCTCACCAGCCCCGCCACGACGCTCGGCAGCGCGCCTTCCATTCCCGCCGCGCAAATAATCACGCGCGCCGAAGTAATCTTCTCGCGATGCGCTAGCAATCGGTGCAATCCCGCCACGCCAACGTCATAGAGCACCTCCGCGCGATTGCCCAGCATTTCCGCCGTGACCAGCGCCTCTTCCGCCACCGGAATGTCGCTCGTCCCTGCGGTCACGATGAGAATCAGTCCTTTCCCTGTTGGCTCCTTGTGCCGCCGAATCGTGATCGCGCCCGAAAGTTCGTGAAATTTCGCGCCGCGCGCCAGCCGCCGCACCAGCGCATACACTTTCGCGTCCGCGCGCGTAATCAAAATGTTGTGCGAAGACTTCGCGCGCAGCATCCCGCGAACAATCTCCGCCACGTGCTTCGGCGCTTTCCCCCGCGCAAAAATCACTTCCGGATACCCTTGCCGCAGCGCGCGATGATGGTCAATCTTCGCGAACCCCAAGTCCTCGAACGGCAGCTTCTTCAGCCGCTCGACCGCCTCGTCGCACGAGACGCGCCCCTTTTGCAGCGCCTCCACCAACCCGCGTATGTCCTCTGCATTCATTCGCGCATTCTACTTAAGCAAATTCCTTTGCAATTTGGAACTGCAACACTTGAGCCACGGAGGAGCGCGCTTCGTGTCTAAGGCATCGTGCTCGATATCCAAAACACCGCAGCCCCAATACACGATATAAGAATGGGAGCAATCAAACGAGGTCGCCCGAATAGAGCCAGTACAAAAGAAACCATCAATGCCCTTAATGACAGACGAGTGCACGAATTGACCCATTCAACCTGGTGAGCGACTCCGACACCGCTCCCCCAGTCGGCCTTTGGTGTAAGTACCATCATCACAAACCAGAATAACGCAACGAGTGAAAGGAGAACCAAGGACGTCAAGCTGATCCTATCGCGCCAGAACAGAACAGATTTTCGCATCCGAGTAAAGTAAAAGTACCAACCGTAAATCAGACCAGCCTGTGAGAGCAAGATGACTAGTGCCGCTAAATCGCTCGTGATTTGCACATGCCACCTTGGGCCCTTTCGACTTTATCCAAACGGTTGCGACCGCCTTTCGAGTAACGCATTCTAGCATTCCCCGCCTTGACTTCACCCGAACCCGCTCCCTACACTCAGTAGCTCGACTCCACCTCAATGGCCCACACCGAATCCAAGACCATCACCGTAGGCATCACCGGCGCGAGCGGCGCAATTTACGCGCAGGCGATGCTCCGCGCACTTGACGCCGACGCGCGCGTATCGCGCGTCTACGTCGTCGCTACTGACGCCGGCCTGCGCCTTATCTCCACCGAACTCGGCATCGTCGCGCCCGACGCAAAAAAACTCGCCTCGCTTCTCACCGGAACACCAGCCCAAAAATTCGAATGCTTGCCCAATAAAGACATCGGCGCGTCCATCGCCTCTGGCAGCGCCACCGTCGACGCCATGGTCGTCATTCCCTGCTCCGCCGGAGCTCTCGGCGCCATCGCCTCGGGCATCAGCAACGATCTTCTCGCGCGCGCCGCCGACGTTTGCCTCAAAGAACGCCGCACCCTCGTCCTCTGCCTCCGCGAAACGCCGCTCAACCGCATCCATCTCGAAAACATGCTCCGCGTCCACGACGCAGGAACCATCGTCATGCCCGCCATCCCCGCGTTTTACTACGCGCCCAAATCCATCGACGAAATGGTCGACCAGTTCGTCTTTCGCGTCCTCGCGCAACTGGGTCTACCTCACGACGAACAATTCCGCTGGTCTGGTGGCGCGAAGAGCAACACGCCCAATACGAAGCGGGGTACCTAAGGATGACCCGCGGCCGCATCTCCACCGTGCTCGAAATGATCAAATTCGAGCACTCTGTCTTCGCGCTGCCCTTCGCGCTCGTCGCCGCTCTTCTCGCAGAGCGCGCCGGACGCGCTGCCTGGCCGCCACCGCGCACTATCGCCTGGCAACTCGCCTGGATCATCGTCGCCATGGTCGGCGCGCGCTCCGCCGCGATGACAATGAACCGCATTGCCGACCTGCGTTACGACGCCGCAAATCCCCGCACGCAAAATCGCGCCCTGCCCAAGGGCCTGCTCTCTCTGCGTTTCGCCTGGGTCTTCACGCTTATCTCCGCCGCCGTGCTCGTCATCGCCGCGTGGCAACTCAACCACCTCGCTCTCGAACTCTCTCCGATCGCCCTCGCCGTCCTCTTCCTTTATTCCTACACCAAGCGCTTCACCGCCTGGTCGCACATCGTCCTCGGAATCTGCCTCGGCATTTCTCCCGCCGCCGCATGGATCGCCGTGCGCGACAGTCTCGACGCGCGCATGCTGATTCTCTGCGCCGCCGTCACTCTGTGGGTCGGCGGTTTCGACGTCCTCTACGCTTGCCAGGACGTTGAATTCGACAAGCAGGCCGGCCTGTACTCCATTCCCAAACGTTTTGGAGTCGCCGGCGCTCTCGGCATCGCACGCATCATGCACGTAATGATGGTCCTGCTCCTCGGATGGCTCGCCTGGAGCTTCTCTCTCGCGTGGCCCGCATGGGTCGGAATCGTCGTCGTCGCGCTCCTCCTCGCCTACGAGCATTCACTTGTCAAACCCAACGACCTCACCAAAATCAATGCTGCGTTTTTCACCATCAACGGCTATATTAGTTTGTTGTTCCTGATTTTCTGGGGCGCAGCGGCGTTTCTCACTTAGGGATGGCGATGTGGCGTTCAACCTTGCGAGGTTTGTTCCTACTGATGCTGGCGCTCGGCGTTCCCTTTGCAAGGCCTGCGTCTCAAGCGAGCGGGGACGTAAAGATCCCTCAGTGCAAAGGTAATCCGGAACTTGTCGGCGAATGTTTCGTAGTGCATGGTCGAATGAGCGTTTACAACGGCACGCATAATGTTCGCATATGGCCAATAGGTACCCACAGGCTTCTGGGCGTCGAATACGTACCTGGGAGTATTGAAAACCCAACTGAAGAGCACCCTGACGGGGTTTATTGGATGCCGACCGAGTTATACGATAAGAGTAATTTTGGCGTCGAAATTTATGGCGACTTTGAAGTGTGTCCGCTATCAAGGAAGAAGCCAGAGGCGATGCAGTTCGTCTGCGTCGAGTCTGCGAAGCACATGATCGTGAAGGATTACAATAAGGAACCGAACAGAATTTACAGGATCCATGACGCAACCAATCATTAGCGACACTCGCCTCGAACCCATCGCCGGGAAAATCCTCGCTGGCGAACGCCTTTCCGCCGGCGACGGCCTCGACCTCTACGCCTCCGGCGACCTCCTCACCATCGGCTGGCTCGCCAATCACGTCCGTGAAAAGCGCCACGGCAATATCTGCTACTTCAACGTCAACCGTCACATCAATCCCACCAACGTCTGTGGAGCGCACTGCAAACTCTGCGCCTTTGGCCGCGACAAAAACGTCACCGGCGCTTACACCTACTCCCTCGACGAAATCTGGCATCGCGCCGGACAGGGCGTCTCCGAAGGCGCCACCGAATTTCACATCGTCGGCGGCCTGCATCCCGATCTCCCCTTCGATTTTTATCTTGACATGATTCGCGGCCTCAAGCAGCGCTTCCCCCACGTCCATCTCAAAGCCTTCACCATGGTCGAAGTCGGATTCTATTCGCGCATCTCGAAACTCTCCATTCGCGACACGCTTCTCGCCATGAAAGACGCTGGCGTCGACTCTCTCCCCGGCGGCGGCGCGGAAATTTTCAATCCTCGCGTCCGCAAAATCATCTGCGACCACAAAACCAGCGGCCGCATGTGGCTCGACATCGCGCGCACCGCGCATCAAATCGGCCTGCGCTCCAACGCCACCATGCTCTACGGACACATCGAAACCGCCGAAGAGCGCGTCGAGCATCTGCTTCTCCTTCGCGAATTGCAGGACGAAACCAAAGGCTTCCAAACTTTCATCCCGCTCGCGTTTCATCCCGACAACACCGGACTCGACTTCTGCCCAAAGCCCACCGGCTTCGACGATCTGAAAACCATCGCCATTTCGCGCCTGCTGCTCGACAATTTTGATCACATCAAAGCCTACTGGATCATGCTCACGCCGCGCATCGCGCAAATCGCCTTGCGCTTTGGCGCCGACGACATCGACGGAACCGTCATCGAAGAAAAAATTTATCACGACGCCGGAGCCACCACCCCGCAGCACATGACCCGCGCCGACCTCGAGCGCCTCATTCGCGCCGCGGGCCGCGTCCCCGTCGAACGCGACACGCTCTACAATCCCGTCGACCGCTCCAAAATGCCGCCCGCTCCCAACGCCAATCGCACCGCCGACTTCATCCCGCAAACCTCCCTCTCCCTCAACGTTTAGTTTTTTGGAACAACGCACTTCTTCTCAGTTGTTCCCGCAGCATTTCCGCGCAGAATTAGCAGCCTAAGCTTTTATATCTCTGGAAACACAACATGGATTGAACTTTTATGAATAGAGCGCCTCTGATCTTTGCCGCGTGTTTCGCGTTTTTATTTTCATTCAGGGCTTCGTCCGCACAGACGAAAGTCTGGCAGCCCTCGCCCGGCCACACGCAAATCGCGATCTGGCCGGCAACGCCGCCCGATGCGCAGCCCGTTCCTGGTCCGGAGACAGTAAAGAGCGATCCCAATTCTCTGATTGCCGGCAAACCAACTGAGGGCATCGCCAACGTCACGCGGCCCACGATAACTGTCTATTCGCCGAACGAAAAAAATACGGGCGTCGCAGTCGTTGTCTTTCCCGGCGGCGGCTTCGAAATGTTGGCCATCGACCTCGAAGGCACGGAAGTCTGCGACTGGCTCACCTCCCAAGGAATCACCTGTGTGCTCCTGAAATACCGCGTCCCGAGCCTGCCTTATGACTGGCGCTGTAACTGCCGCCCCAACAATCGCGCGATCTCGACGCAATCTCTCGAAGACGCGCAGCGAACCATGGGCCTCGTGCGTCTTCATGCTGCGGAATACCACATCGATCCTCACAAGATCGGAGTCCTGGGTTTCTCAGCGGGCGGCTACCTGATCGCCGAAATCAGCACGAACTTCGCGCGCCGTTTATACAAGCCCGTCGACGCGGCCGACAAACAAAGCTGCCGTCCCGATTTTGCCGTGGGCGTTTATCCGGGTCATCTGTGGGTTGACGGCAACAATTACAAATTAAACCCGAATGTTCCGGTCACGCGCCAAACGCCGCCAACGTTTCTAGTCCAAGCCGAAGACGACAATGTCGACGGTGTAAACCAAGCACTGACATACTTCATCGCGCTCAAGAATGCCGGCGTTCCAGCGGAGCTCCATATCTATGCGCACGGCGGCCACGCCTTCGGTCTGCGTCGCACGAACCTTCCCATCACCGACTGGCCCACGCTCGTCGAAAAATGGCTCACCACCATCGGCATGACTTCGCCATCAGATCGATAAGTCTCCCATCAAGACGTTTTCACTGAATCCAATCCCGCGTCTACAAATCAAATAAACCCAGTCTGTGCAGAAAGGAACTTTCATGCCCGCTCCTTCTGTCGTCTCGTCAATTTTGCAAGCCATTGGAAACACACCTGTAGTCAAGCTGAGGAAAATTCCCTCGCGTGGTGGCGCCGATGTGCTCGTGAAGCTCGAATACTACAATCCCACCGGCTCCTACAAAGACCGCATGGCCGCAGCCATGATCGAGGGCGCGGAACGCCGCGGAGATCTGAAAGCCGGAATGCGCGTCACCGAATACACCGGCGGCAGCACCGGCTCATCCCTCGCGTTGGTTTGCGCCATCAAAGGATATCCGTTCACTCCCGTTTCCTCTGACGGCTTCGCCCGTGAGAAGCTCGACACAATGCGCGCTCTTGGCGCAGACCTGCAAATCGTCCACAGCCCAGACGGAAAACTCACTCCAGAGCTTTTCCGCACTATGATCGCCCGCGCGGAAGAGCTTTCCCATGAACCCGGCGTTCTCTGGACTGATCAATTCCACAACGCCGACGCCATCGAAGGCTACAAAGGCATTGGCCGCGAACTCCTTGAGCAAGTTGGAGAAATTGCCGCCTTCTGCGGAGCCGTAGGAACAGGCGGAATGCTCTGCGGCGTTTCGCGCGCCCTGCGCGCTGCAGGAAGCCGCGCCCGGATTGTCGCGCTTGAACCTGCTTCCTGCCCCGTCCTCACCACCGGCAAGAACGGCCCTCATCGCGTGGACGGCATCGCTCCGGGATTCGTCCCGCCTCACCTCTGCCGCGAAGACTACGACGAAGCGCGCGCTGTCGAAGAATCCGAGGCCCGCGAAATGGCCCGCCGCCTCGCGAAGGAAGAAGGCATTTTCACCGGAACTTCTACTGGCCTGAACGTCGCTGCCGCAGTCAAACTCGCGCAGGAATTCAAGCCCGGCCAAGTCGTCGCAACCGTCGCCGTGGATACTGGCTTGAAATATCTCGCCGGCGATCTCTTCGCGCACTGAACATCGAACAACTTCGGCTCACGCTGATTCCGTTGTCGCGTGCAGGTTTCTTCGATTCGCTTGAATCACTTCCCACGCGAGCCACCCATAAAACGGCGCATACTCCAGCCACATCATCAGCGGACTCCAATGCCACGTCCCCAAAGTCCCATATCCAATCAGCACGCTGTACGACAAAAACTGCAAAATCGTCAGCAGCATCCACGCCGGACTCGGGAAAAAGCACAGCAGCGGAATGATCCACGTGAAATACCACGGATATGCATTCGGCGAGAGCAGCAAAATCGCGCCAAGAATCAGAAACGCTGCCCGTTCCGGCTCGAGCCGCCGTGCCGCCGTCCACAGCGCCAGCCCAACCACAATTCCTTCGCCAATCCCCGACGCCACGTCCGCGTACCCGCTGAACATCCGCAGCAGCGTGAACAAGCTCGCATTGTTGTCCTGCCAGTGCGCCGCGAAATACCTTAGCGTCGCCGGAATGCGCGGCAATGCCGCGCGAAACGGCCAAAAACACACCGCCGCCAGCGCAGCTGACGCCGCTCCCGCTATCCACGATCGCAGCGTTCGCGGCCAGCCCGCACGCCTCAGCCACACCGGGAACAGCATCACGGGAAAGACTTTAAGCAGCGCCGAAACCGCCAGCAGAATCGTTGACACCCCCGTCCGCGACCGTATAATCAGGATGGCTCCCAGCAGTGCGGCAATCGCCAGCGCATCGCTGTGTCCGGTGGCCGCGAATTCAACGATGACCAGCGGATTCCAGGCATAAATCGCCAGCCGGAACTCCCGCTGCGGCGAGCGCCGTAAGCACGCGGCAAGCAGCAGGACCGCCAGCAGGTCCGCCAAAAAAAACGGCAGCTTGAACGCAATCGCGCCGGGGAAGACACGCGCCGCCTCCCGGAACAGCAGCTCAGCGAGCGGCGGATAGATATTCGGCATGTCGTGCGCCGGCAACAAATGTCCCGTCGGCGTCACGCGTGAGCCCATTGCCAGCGTATCCGGGCTCGCGATGTACGGATTCTGACCAGCCAGTTGGATTTGGCCGTCCCAGTGATAGCGGTAGGGGTCGTCGGAAAGCGTCGGTGCAAGCGGCAACAGCGTCAAACGAAACAAAATCGCGCCCGCCAGAACGATCCACAGCGCCGTTCGGCTCGCTCGCGCATTCGGCAGGCGCTCCAGCGCGTAAAGCGCGACGAAATACACGAGGCCCGCGCCCAGGCCCACGGCAATTGTTCCGATGACGTGCTGTTCCAGATTTCCGAAGTGGTAGAGCGCAGCAAACAGGCCTTCGAGCACGATCAGGCCGATGACAGCGACAACGATTTGGCTCCAGCTCGAGCGTGGCGCGTAACTCAGCGCCTCGTGGCGCGACTGAATCTTCATAAGGGGACAGGCACGAAGTGAATCCTCGGTTGATCCTGGCGATGCTCTCCGCGGCCGCGGCCAATCCCATCACGTCCTATCTCAATCGGCTGCGCAACCACACTTTCAGCGGGATTTATCAAGCCAACTCTTTCGATCTCGCCATGATGATTCCGTACTTCATCGTTCTTGTCATCCTCGCCGCCTACGGAATTTATCGCTACGTCCTCGTCTACAATTTCTACCGTTATCGCAACAACATTGCCGGCCCACCGCCGCCCGTCGCCGAATGGCCAAAGGTTACCATACAGCTTCCCATCTTCAACGAGCGCTACGTCGTCGAACGCCTCGTCGAATGCATCGCCCAATTCGATTATCCCCAGGACAAGCTGCAAATCCAGCTTCTCGACGACTCCACCGACGAAACGCAAGAAGTCGCCCGCGCTGTCGTCGAACGCCAGCAGGCCCTCGGCATCCCCATCGAATATATCCATCGCACAAATCGCGAAGGCTTCAAGGCCGGCGCCCTGCAAGCCGGTATGCAAAGTGCCACCGGCGAACTCATCGCCATCTTCGATGCCGACTTTCTCCCTCCTGCCGATTTCCTCCGTCGCACCGTTCCTTATTTTGCCGATTCCAAACTCGCCATGGTGCAAACGCGCTGGAGCTATATCAATCGCGACTACTCCGCGCTCACCGAAGCCGAAGCCATTCTTCTCGACGGCCATTTCGTCATCGAACACAGCGCCCGCTTCCGCCGCGGCGCGTTTTTCAATTTCAATGGCACCGGCGGCGTTTGGCGCCGCTCCGCCATCGAAGACTCCGGCGGCTGGCAGCACGACACCCTCACCGAGGACACCGACTTGTCCTACCGCGCCCAGCTTCGCGGCTGGAAATTTATCTATCTACCCGACGTCGATTGCCCCTCCGAACTACCTGTCGAAATGAACGCTTTCAAATCCCAGCAAGCGCGCTGGGCCAAAGGCCTGATGCAAACCGCCATCAAAATTCTTCCGCGCGTTCTCCGCTCCGACGTTCCCGGCTACGTCAAAGCCGAGGCCTTCTTCCACCTCACCGCCAACATCAGCTACCCGCTGATGGTCATCCTCTCCGTCATCCTCCTGCCGGCCATGATCGTCCGTTTTTATCAGGGCTGGTTCCAGATGATGCTCATCGACTTGCCGCTCTTCCTCGCTTCCACTTGCTCCATTTCGAGTTTTTACCTCGCCTCCGAACGCATCCTCTATCCCAAAACCTGGTGGCGCGCCATTGCCTACATGCCATTCGTCATGGCCGTCGGCATCGGCCTCTCTGTCCGCAACGCCGTCGCCGTCCTCGAAGCCCTCTTCGGCAAGCAATCCGAATTCGTGCGCACTCCAAAATATCGCATCGAGGGTCTGGAGCGCGGCGCATGGCTCAAACGCAAATATCGCAAGCGCGCTGGATGGATTCCCTATGCCGAAGTGCTCCTCGGAATCTATTTCGCCGCCACCGTCGTCTACGCCATTCAAAACGAAAACTACTTCACCATTCCATTTCTACTGCTTTTCGTCTGGGGCTATCTGTACACAGGCCTGATGTCCCTTGGCCAGGGCCTCACCGACCGCCTCCGCTTCGGCCGCACCGTCGAAGCACCCGAAGTTCGCCCCGCCGCCACCGGCGCCCCCGGCTTCTAACTAGATTTGTCATTCCGAGGGAAGGATGCGGCGAGCATCCGGCGAGGAATCTGCCTTTCAGCTCCTGCATCAAATTGCACTCAGTGGCATCCAATCCCGGTGGAGGTCACTATGCCCGTCACCCTCAATCTTACCGACCTGATGGACTACACCGAATGGGAACGCCAGAAATGGCACTCCTGGTTCAAGCAACAGGGCGATCAAGCTCTCGCGACCACCACGGGCCCTCACAGCGGCGACCGCTTCAAAACTGTCGGCGACATCATCAAGCACATCTTCTCCGCAGAAATGCGCTACATCGACCGCCTTTCTAACCGCCCTTTGAGCGATCCTGCCTCCGTCCCCAGCGACAACTCCGAAGCCCTTTTCGAATTCGGCGCACAAAGCCGCTCCGCCCTGCGAAAATTCATCGAAACCCTTCCTCCTACTGAATGGGACGCAATTCGCGAGTTCGACTTCTTCGGAGGCCTCCTACGCGTCACGCCCAAGAAAATCGTCACTCACGTCCTTCTCCACGAAACCCGTCACTGGGCGCAAATCGCCACAATACTCCGCATGAACGGCCTCAAAGATGACATGCACGATTTCATCTTCACTCCCGTCCTCGGCGGCGAGCTCATCCGCAACAAGGCCAAATCCTGAACGCCGTCGCCTGATCTGATGCGGCCCTCCTATTCGCGCCGTCTTGCGCGCGATGTCTTCGCCTTTGCTAGTCACTCGCCACTAGCCACTCGCCACTTCTTTCAATTATAATTAAGCCTCAATTATTCGATTCGCGGGACAAGCTTCCACTCGCTTCGACAAGCAGGAAGTTCCCAAACAGAATCAGGAGCCGTCGATGGTAAAAGCGACACAACTGCGCCCCGGCATGATCATCCAGCACGAAGGCGATCTCTACACCGTGTTCAGCGTCGAGCACCGCACCCCCGGCAACAAGCGCGGCTCCATGCAGACCAAAATGCGCAATCTCCGCACCGGCTCCATCATCGACTATCGCTTCCGCGCTGAAGATTTCGTCGAGCGCGCCATCATGGACGAAGTCGAATTCGAATTTCTCTACAGCGACAACGCCGGCTTCCACTTTATGAACCTGCAAACCTACGAACAGATCTCCCTCACTAAAGACACTCTCGGCGAAACCACCGACTATCTCATCCCCAATCTTCCTGTCAGCATCGAATTCTACGAAGGCAAGCCCATGGGCGTCCTGCTGCCCGACACCG
>DATFQU010000206.1:0-15146 GCA_035264005.1 Candidatus Acidiferrales bacterium | reverse complement strand
TCTGCATGACCGCATCGGCGTCGTTACCCAGGACGCGCACCTTTTCCACGACACGATCCGTGCCAATCTCACATACGCGAAGCCTGAAGCCACCGACGCGGACATCACCGAAGCGCTTCGCGCCGCGCAAATTCTTCCGCTCGTTTCGTCGCTGCCAAGGGGCCTCGAGACGCTCGTCGGAGAGCGCGGCTACCGCTTTTCCGGCGGAGAAAAACAACGGCTTGCCATTGCGCGCCTGCTTCTCAAAGCACCGGATATTGTGATTCTCGACGAAGCCACCGCGCATCTCGATTCCGAATCCGAAGCGGCCATCCAAAAGGCGCTCGAAACCGCGCTTGCAGGACGCACTTCGATTGTCATCGCGCATCGCCTCTCGACGATCCTCAAAGCCGACCAAATTCTCGTTGTGCAGGATGGGCGCATCGTTCAACGCGGCGCGCACGCCGAGCTTCTCGAGCAACCGGGCATTTACGCGGACTTGTATCAACGCCAATTCGCCAGCGCCGAACCTTCTCTGGAACCCACCGCCTAGATTATTCTCCGATTGAGTCGCGTTCGTTACGCGCACGTCCGCGAAAGATTGCCAGCTTGCTTTCGCACAGCCCAAAACGATAAACTCGCATCCTAACGCGGAGGAGAATCGCACTTGCAAGTTCTGCCTAGCCGGTTGTTGACCGTCTGCACGACGCGAACCGTTCGCTTCGCGTTGCGAGTGGCTCCTGCACTCTTGGTGTTCTTCCTGCTTGCATTCGGCGCCAGCCGCTTGCGGCCTCAGGCGCGTACGCCATTCTGTTTCGCGGACGCGGCGCCAGCCCAGGAAGTAATGCATGCCCCGATTGTTGTGGTTTCGCCTTCTGCAGTTGGCTGCATTCCGCATCTTGAAGTCCATCCTGTTTTTTATCTCTCTCTGAAGGTTCACGCGGCAGTTACAGAAGCTGCCTCGCCTTCCTTGCTCCGTGCTCCACGCGTTTTTCGCATCTAGCCATCCCAAACCCGTTTTGTAGTTGCTTGTCCGCGCGCTGATTTGCGCGGAACAAGAGGGTCCAACGGGTCCTGATTCAATCGCAATCCCTGGATCGAGGAACGAAATGCGTCGATCGCCAGATCCCCGGGAACCTTGGAATAACGGGAGCATCGTCGAGCCATGAAAATCGAAAAGAGAGAAGTATTGCTACGCGCCGCAGTACGAATGGTCGCTGCTGGCTTGCTGGCCTTCGCGTGCTGGAACCTTGCGTCTTGCTCGCAGAAAACGGCTGCCTCGCAATCGCCAGACCCGTCTGCGCGAATTGTCGGCGTAACGAAGGTCGTGCGTCAGAGTCTTTCGCAGAGCCTGACTATCGCCGCGGAGTTCCAGCCGTATCAGGAAATCAACGTCTACGCGAAAGTCTCCGGCTACATCAAGCGCCTTTACGTTGATTGGGGCACTCGTGTAAAAACGGGCCAGTTGCTCGCTGTTCTCGAAATCCCTGAACTGGAACGGCAGATCGAAGAAGATCAGGCCGCCGTGCAGCGAAGCGTTCAGGACGTTGCGAGCGCCCACGAAAAAGTGAACGTGGCCAAGTCGGCATATGACCTCGCGCACCTCACCGCGACGCGTCTCACAAATGTTTCCAAGTCGCAACCCGGTCTGGTCGCTCAGGAAGAACTCGACGTCGCGCAGGGCAAGGACATCCAGGCCAGCGCCAGTCTTTCCGCCGCCAAAGATACGCTCGCAGCCGCAGATCAGGCGCTGCTCGTCTCCAAGGCAGCGCTTCAGAAAGACCAGGCGATGTACTCTTACGCGCACATTACCGCGCCATTCGACGGTGTGGTCACGGAACTCGACGCCTACACCGGAGCTCTTCTTCCCGCCGGAACGTCATCGAACAAAGGCGATCTTGCGCTCTGCCGCGTTTCGCAGATCAATCCTCTGCGCTTGACAATTCCTGTTCCTGAATCCGCTGTGCATCTAATTCGCGCCGGATTGTCCGCACAGGTGCAAGTGCCGTCACTCAAGAAAACATACGAAGGGAACGTCGCGCGGTTCTCGGACCGCATCGATCTCGATACTCGCACTATGTACACGGAAATTGACGTGCCGAATCCGAATCACGAAATCGTGCCGGGAATGTACGCATATGCCACGCTTGTTTTGCAGGAAAGCGATGACGCACTCGTTGTGCCGGTCCAGGTGTTGCGTGAGGGCGGGAATTCGGTGAGCGTTTTCCGCGTCGGAGCGGATGGCAAGGCTCAGGAGGTCCCCGTCACCGTCGGCCTTCAGAATGCTACGCAAGCCGAAATCTTGAGCGGCCTCAACGCGGGCGATGTTGTCGTCGTGAGTCCGCCTGCCACGCTGCGCAATGGCGAAACCGTTTCACCGAAGACCGTGCAGCTGCCGTCAATCCAAGGAGAATCGTAGTGCCGCGCTTCTCGATTCGGAATCCTTACTTCATCGTTGTTGTCTGCCTGATCTTAACTGTCATCGGCGTCACCAGCCTGGCTCGGATGCCGATTGATCTTTTTCCCGCCATCAATATTCCGCAGGTCGTCGTCGCGACCTTTTATAACGGCATGCCTCCGCAGGATATTGAGACGGAAATCACCGGCCGGTTCGAGCGGTTTTTTACTCTCGGCAGCGGCATTGACCACATGGAATCGCGCTCGCTTCCTGGCGTCAGTATTGTCCGCGTGATTTTTCAGCCCGGCACGAATGCCGACTCCGACGTGGACGAAATCTCCAATCTCGCGATGGCTGACCTTCGCAGGCTTCCTCCAGGAACGCTTCCTCCGGTGGTCGAAAAATTCGACGCATCGAGCTTGCCGGTTTGCCTCGTGACTCTCAGCGGACAGGGTCTGAACGAAACTCAGTTGCGCGACTACGGCCAATTCGCCGTGCGAAATCAACTGGCCAGCGTTGCCGGCGCTTCGGTTCCTCCTCCATTCGGCGGAAAGTACCGCCAGATCATGGTGTACGTCGATCCGCTCAAATTGCTCGCGTATCAGCTGAGCCCGATGGATGTAGTTCGAGCCGTCAACAGCGCGAATCTGATTCTTCCCGCCGGGGACGTGAAAATCGGCCCTTACGACTACAACATTTATTCTAACAGTCAGATCGAAGACGTGAATGACATCAATCAAGTCCCGATCAAAACCGTCGGGGAGCGGACGGTTACTGTCGCCGACGTGGGGCACGCCGCCGATGCGTCGCAAATCCAGACCAACATTGTCCGCGTGGACGGTCAGCGGTCTGTTTATCTGCCGATCCTGAAGCAGGGGGGCGACACGAACACCATCGCTGTCGTGAATGGCGTCAGAAAAGTGCTTTCCGGTTTGTATGGCGTGCCCAAGAACCTGGTTACCAAGGTCGCGTTTGACCAATCTGCCTTCGTCAAGGAAGCGATCGACAATTTGCTGCACGAAGGCGGTATGGGACTCATCCTTACTGCGCTGATGGTTCTGATTTTCCTTGGCAGTTTTCGCGCCACTGTCGCCGTCTCGCTTTCGATTCCGCTCTCGGCGCTTGCTGCGTTCGTCATTCTGAATTTTCAGGGCAGCTCCATCAACACGATGGTTCTCGCGGGACTCGCGCTCGTATTTTCGCGGTTGATCGACAACTCCGTTATCGTGCTCGAAAATATTTTCCGTCACATGGAGTTAGGCAAGCCGCCAGCCGAGGCTGCCGAATTCGGAGGTCAGGAAGTATCCATGGCCGTTCTCGCGGCCACGCTCACCACCGCGATTGTTTTCTTTCCTGTGACCTTTCTTTACGGCGTTGCGCGTTTCCTTTTTACCGCCCTCGCTCTCGCTGTGGTTTTCGCTCTCATCGCATCCTATTTCGTCGCTTTGACCGTGGTACCTCTCTTCTGCGCGCGTTTCATCAAGGCGGTTCCCGAAGGCGAACCCGAGAGCGAAGAATTTCTCTTCGGCCACCAGCCAAAATGGAAAGGCTGGGGAAAGAAATTCAACGATTGGTTCAATCACAATTTTCAGAAGCTGCTCGACACCTACGAGCGCAGCGTGCGCCGCAGCCTCCAGCGACCGAAGCTCGTCGTTTTCGGCATCACCGGAATTTTCCTGCTCAGCCTGATTATTTATCCTTTCCTCGGCGTCGCATTTTTCCCGCGCAGTGACGCCGGCGAGTTCGTCATCAATTTGAAAGCCGCTCCCGGAACGCGCGTTGAAATCACCAACGCCGAGGTGAAGCAGGTCGAGCAAATGATTCGCGACACGGTCAGCCCGCATGACCTGAAAATGGTCGTTTCTAACATCGGCGTGATTCCCGGATTCTCCTCGATTTACACATCAAACTCCGGACCCGACACCGCGACGATTCAAGTCGCTCTGAACGACGATCACACGGTCGGCAGCTATGAATATATGGACCGCATCCGCGAGCGCCTGCGCACGGAAATGCCGGAAGTCAGCGCTTTTTTTCAATCCGGCGGAATGGTCGACGCAATCTTGAATCAGGGCCTTCCCGCGCCGATCGACGTTCAAGTCAGCGGAAACAATTTAGACAATGACGACACGACGGCCTTGAACTTGGCAAACGAAATTAAGCAGTTGAAAGGGGTGAGCGACGCGTACATTCCGCAGGATCTTGATTATCCCGCGTTGCGCCTGACCGTGAATCGCGTGCGCGCCAGCGAATTGGGGCTCAACCAGAAAGAAGTCATCGACAACGTAATCACCGCACTCACTTCAAACGCAATGATTGCGCCGAGCTACTGGATCGATCCTCACAGCGGCAACGATTACATGCTCACCGTTCAGTATTTCGAAAATAAGATGAATCGTTTCACCGATCTCCGCAATATGTCCCTCGTCGCGCCTGGACACGACGAGCCCACCATGCTCGGCAACGTCGCCAGCGTCACGCGAATCGAAGCGCCTACCGAAGTAGACCATTATCAGATTCAGCGCGTCATCGACGTTTACGTCACCACTGCGACTGAAGACCTTGGCCACGTCGCCAACGGCATCGACGCGATTCTTTCGCACAGCAGTTTGCCAACAGGAGTTCAGGTCGCCCTGCGGGGCATGGTTCAAAGCATGCGCGCTTCATTCAAGAGCTTCGGTCTCGGCTTGATTCTCGCGCTGCTGTTGCTCTTCCTCATTCTCGTCGCGCAATTCCGTTCGTTTACGGACCCGCTGCTGATTCTCCTCGCCGTGCCCACGGGCATCACCGGCGTATTGCTCACGCTGCTAATCACGGGGACCACTCTCAACGTCATGTCGCTGATGGGCGTCATCATGATGGTTGGCATCGTCGTCTCGAACAGTATCTTGATTGTCGAATTCGCGCACCGCTTGGAGCACGAGGGCGCCACAGTGCTGGACGCCGCCATTCAGTCCTGCCGCATCCGCCTTCGCCCAATTCTGATGACTTCACTCGCCACGATCATCGGTCTGGTTCCTCTCGCTCTCAAGCTAGGAACCGGAAGCGAATCTTACGCGCCCCTCGCGCGCGCCATCATCGGCGGACTTATCGTTTCCGTCGTGCTCACTGTTTTCATCGTTCCGGCAGCGTATGTGCTCGTCTACAAAAACAAGCGTCAAGCAAGCCCTTCGGACGCGCTGTCTGCGCCTGCCGCTCCGCAGCCAAGCGAATAGTCCATGTTATGCACGGAGGATTTCACCGAATGACCATCAAGCGCTTTCTTCCTTCGTTGTTGGCTACTGCCGTCATCACAATTCCGGCCGCCGTATTCGCGCAAAGCCGATCTTCCCCGCAGCCCGTAGCGCAAAGTGCCTCGCAGCCCGCGCCGCCGCAATCTCTCACGCTCGCGCAGACCGACGCCATCGCGCTACAAAACCGTCCGCGCCTGCGCGCATCAATTTACGCCGCGCAAGCCGCCGGTCAGGTCACGCGCGAAGTGCACTCCGCATATTTTCCAACTGTCGAGGGCAATGCCACGGGGGTCGAATCCGAAAACAACTCGCGAATCGCCGCCGGCGGTTTGAATAATCCATCCGTTTACGACCGTTACGCCAACGGAGTCGCCGTTAGCCAATTGATTACCAATTTCGGCCGCACACAGAATTTGAGCAAGTCCGCGAGCCTCAACGCTCAGGCCTTACAGCAGGATTCCAACGCCACGCGCGCCAGCGTCCTTCTCGAGGTCAACGAAGCTTACTATCGCGTTCTGCAAACGCAGGCCGTGCTTCGAGTCGCGCAGGAGGCCGTCAAGGAGCGCCAGATCGTCGCTGACCAGGTCAACGAACTCGCGAAAAATCAATTAAAGTCGAGCCTCGATGTCAGCTTTGCAAACGTCAACCTCGGCCAGGCGCAGCTTCTGCTTACACAGGCGCAAAACAATGTCCAGGCCGCATATGCGAATCTGTCTCTTGCGCTCGGCTACTCTACTGCACAGTCCTATCAGCTCACCGATTTGCCTTTGCCTTCCGCGCCCGGCTCCGACGTTTCTCAATTCGTCGCTGAAGCTCTGGACCAACGCCCGGAAGTCCAAGCCGGGAAGCTGCAAAGCGATTCTGCACGCGCGTTCGAGCACGCCGAGCGCGATCTTTGGATGCCCACTCTGAGCGCCGTCGGAGTCGCTGGCCTCACGCCAGTTTACGAAGCGCCGCTCGTCGACCGCTACGCTGCCGCCGGATTCAATTTGAGCATTCCTATTTTCAACGGCGGGCTTTTCTCTGCGCGCCACGCCGAGGCCCACCTGCAAGCCGAGCAAACCGACCAGACTCTGCGCGAATTGCAGGATCAGATTGCGCGCGACGTCCGCGTCGCATGGCTTGACGCCAACACCGCCTATCAGCAGCTCTCTGTCGACCAGCGTTTGCAGCAGCAGGCCGCCATGGCGCTGAATCTCGCGCAGTCGCGTTACAAGCTGGGCCTCAGCTCCATCGTCGAACTCAGCCAGGCGCAGCTCAACGAAACGCAGGCCGAAATCGACGAAGCCAGCGCGAAATATCAGTGCCAGATCACTGTCGATGCTCTCAACTTCCAGGTTGGCAACCTGCGTTAGGAGCGCCGACCCTGCTTGGAACTGTCATTCTTAAGGGCGAGTTTGCATCCGCTCCGTCCGAAATTTTTTCTGTCCAATCCCCCTCAAAATCATCTAGCATCATATTTAACTGTGCGCCCGTAGCTCAGCTGGATAGAGCATCTGCCTTCGAAGCAGAGGGTCGGGAGTTCGAGTCTCTCCGGGCGCGCCACTTTTTGCTGAGGCTTTCGAAATGAAATGGCTCGCACTGTTTTTCTTCGGCGTGATTTTCTCTGGCGGCATTTTCGTTTCTCACGCGCAGGCGCAGTCTGCGCGGCAGACGCAAACCTTTGACACGAGCGCCGGCGTTGTGAAAATTACGCCGGTCTACCACGCAAGCTTGTTGATCGAAGCAGGCGGGAAAAACATTTACGTGGACCCTGCGAAGCCCGCGAATTTTTCCGGACTTCCTCCCGCGGACTTAATTCTGATCACAGACATTCACGGCGACCACATGGATCCGGGATCGATTTCGCAAATCAGCAAGTCCGGAACGGAAATCATGGCTCCCCCTGCCGTGGTGAAAACAGTTGCGGCTGCGCAGTCGATTTCGAACGGCGAGACGAAAACGTGGAACGATTGGACTATCGAAGCGATTCCCATGTACAACATCCAGCGCGGGCCGTCGCCGGGACAGTTCTATCACACCAAGGGACGCGGCAACGGATACGTTCTCACGTATGGCGGCAAGCGATTTTATTTTTCGGGCGACACGGAAAACATTCCAGAGATGCGCGCGCTCAAAAATATCTACGTCGCGTTTGTGTGCATGAACCTTCCCTATACGATGCCGCCCGATGAAGCCGCGCAAGCGGTGAAAGCGTTTCATCCGCAAATCGTGATTCCGTACCACTATCGCGGCTCGGACCTGAATGTTTTCAAAAATGACTTGCAAGGCACGGGCATCGAACTACGCCTCCTCGATTGGTACCCGAAGTCTGATTAAGAACCAAACGCAACATTCGAAGATGCTTTTGCTAGAATTTTGCGCGCAGGAATTCTACGAGCAGATAACCGATGATTGAGGCGACGGCGGCGATTTCGAGATTGTGGATCGTGAAAATATCGGAGATAGCCCAAACCAATCCCTTCTTTGTTCCCATGCCGCTGTGTTCGAACTCTCCCATCAGCAAATTTGAATAAAATAGAAAGACGATAAAACCGATTTCGATTGCGGCCCGCCAGCGCCTTTTTGTCGTCGCGTCTTTCATGTGGTGGGATTATAGCGCGGTCAGAAGCGCATCGGTTTCGTTGGCAGGCGATGGGAATTTGTTCTAAACTGCGCAGCTTGTTGTGCAGAGGGAAAGACGAATGCAAGAAAAATCAGGCGATTTGCAATTGTCGAGGGTAGCAGCTCGAATTTCCAACACGAAGGCAGAGACTGCGAGAGTGGTCGTCGCTGCTTGCATGCTGCTGGTGTTTGCGGTGGTGAGCGCTGCGCAGACGCAGCAACACGTCCGCCAATCTGGTATGGCGCGGAAGACTCCCGCGGCGAATGAAGCGACACACCGCGCGGCACCGAATTTGAAAACCACGCCGACCTTATATCTTGTCGGCTACGCCCATCTTGACACGCAGTGGCGCTGGGAATATCCGCAGGTGATTTCGGAATACTTGCCCGACACCATGCACAAGAACTTCGCGCTGTTCCAAAAATATCCGCACTACATTTTCAATTGGACCGGCGCGAACCGCTATCTGATGATGAAGGAATATTTTCCCGCCGATTTCGCGCAGGTCAAACATTATGTGGCGACAGGGAACTGGTTTCCTGCCGGCTCGTCGATGGAAGAAAACGACGTGAATTCACCGTCGCCGGAATCCATCATCCGGCAGGTTTTGTATGGCAACGAATACTTCCGCCATGAATTTGGAAAAGCGAGCGAGGAATATATGCTGCCGGACTGCTTCGGATTTCCGGCGGATTTGCCGAGCATTCTGGCCGCCGCAGGCGTGAAGGGATTTTCGACGCAGAAATTGACATGGGGATCTTCTGCTCCGGTGGGCGGCCCCGATTCGCCGGAGGAGACGCCCGAGGGAACGCCATTCAATGTGGGCATGTGGATTGGACCAGACGGGCACAGCGTGGTTGCGGCGCTGAATCCGGAAAGTTACTCCGGCGGCGTCAGCTACGACCTGACGAAAAGCGAAAAGCCGGAGGGCATCCGCAATTTTATTAACTGGCCGGCCCGCGTTGAACGCGACGGGAAAACGAGCGGCGTTTTCGCCGACTATCATTATTACGGCACCGGCGACATCGGCGGCTCGCCGGATGAGAATTCTGTGCGGCTCGTCGAAGAAATGCTGACTAAGAGCATGGGCTCGCTGCCTCCGCACAACAGGGATACGGACAGCGACGACGAAAATGCGTCCGGCGCGCCGAGTGGGCCGAAAGTGCGCATGGGCACCGGCCCGCTGCATGTGGTTTCCTCAGACGCGGACCAAATGTTCAAAGATATTTTGAGCGAACATCTCGAGTCCGGTTTGCCGACGTTCAAAGGCGATTTGGAATTGACGAATCACTCCGCTGGTTCGCTCACTTCGGAAGCCATGCACAAGCATTGGAACCGCGAAAATGAAAATCTCGCGCGCGCAGCGGAAGCGGCTTCGTTCGCGGCGTCATGGCTTGGCGGACGGGAATATCCGCTGGCGCGATTGAACTATGCGTGGCGGCTCGTTCTTGGCGGGCAATTCCACGACATCATGGCGGGGACGGCGACGCCAAAGGCGTACACGTATTCATGGAATGACGACGTGATCGCGATGAATCAGTTCGCGCAAGTTTTGCAAAGCTCGACTTCAGCGGTGGCGTCGCAGCTAGATACACAAGGAAAAGGCGCTGCGATTGTTGTTTTCAATCCGCTATCGATCGCGCGGGAAGATGTGGTGGAAATGAATGTTGACTTTTCAAGTGCGCCGGGGAGCGTGCGCGTGACGGGGCCGGATGGAAGCACGGTTCCCGCGCAGATGGAAGGCGGAGGAAGTTTGGAAGGCCCGTCGAGGAAAATCGTGTTTCTTGCCAAAGTTCCGTCAATGGGATTTGCGGTTTATCACATTGAGCCAACGGATGAACAGTCATCGGATATGTCTTCGGAACTGAAAGTCACGCAGTCATCCCTCGAAAATGCGCGTTATCGCGTGGAAGTGAATCAGGAGGGCGATGTAACAAGGATTTACGACAAGAAACTGCAGCGCGAGCTTTTGTCCGCGCCGATCCGACTCGCGTTTCAGTCGGAGACGCCATCGTATTGGCCGGCGTGGAACATGGACTGGAGCGACCAGAGCAAGCCGCCGCGCGGTTATGTTGACGGACCCGCGAAAATCACGATTACGGAAGTAGGTCCGGTGCGCGTGGCGTTGGGCATCGAACGCGAAGCGGAAGATTCGAAATTTGTGGAGACGATTCGGCTGAGCGCAGGCGATGCTGGGAACCGCGTGGAATTTGCGAATGCGATCGATTGGAAAGCGCGGCACGCGGCGCTGAAAGCGACGTTTCCACTGACCGCGTCGAGTCAGAATGCCACGTACAACTGGGGCGCGGGCACAATAGAGCGTCCGACGGACAACGAAAAGACTTTTGAGATGGCGTCGCATCGCTGGTTCGATTTGACGGATCAATCCGGCGATTTTGGCGTGACGATTTTGTCTGGCGCAAAGACCGGATCGGACAAACCCAGCGACAACACGTTGCGGCTGACTCTGCTTTACACGCCGGGCGTGAACGATGCGGACCAGGAGTATCGCGACCAGGGAACGCAGGACTGGGGCCATCACGAATTTGTGTACGGCTTGACGAGCCACGCGGGAGATTGGAAGAGCTCGGATGCGCCATGGCAGGCGTACCGGCTGGATGATCCGCTGATTGCGTTCCAGAGTGATGCGCATGCGGGCGCGCTCGGAAACAATGTGTCCCTACTGAAGGTGAGCAGTGATGATGTGCGCGTGATGGCGTTCAAGAAGGCGGAAGAGGGAATCGACGCGGTTGTACGCGTGGTAGAGATGAGCGGAAAACCAGCGAATGATGTCCGCTTGAAGTTCGCTGCGACAGTTGCGAGCGCACGAGAAATCAACGGCCAGGAATTGCCGATGGGCGCAACGAGCGTTGCGAATGGGGAACTCGTGGTGAATTTGAAACCCTACGAAATCAAGAGCTACGCGGTGAGGCTCGCAGCGCCACGCGTACGTGTTGCGCCGCCGGTATCGCGTGCTGTGCTGCTGCATTACGACTTGGCAGCGGCTACGAATGATGGCGCGAAGCCGTCGGCTACAGGCGTGGGATTCGATGACGCGGGAGACTCTTACGCGGCGGGGATGCTGCCCGTGAGAGTTTCATACAGTGGCGTCGAATTCCAGTTGGCGCGCGCGGCCACAGGAGTGAAGGACGCCGTCGTCGCTCACGGACAAACGATTGATCTTCCAGCGGGAAATTACAATCGCATTTACATTTTGGCCGCGGCGGATGGCGACCAGAAGGGAACATTCAAGGCGGGAGACAACGCGCAAGAGTTGAACGTGCAGAACTGGAAGGGATTTGTAGGGCAGTGGTACGACCGCTCGTTCACGATGGAGCCGGTGCCGATTCCCGCGGAGCCAGACGCGAGCGACAAGAGCGACCGCGCGGAGAGATTGCGGCGGCGCATTACGTATTTGCAGAACCATCCGGAGACGCTGCCGCACTACGCGAGCATGACGCCGGGATTCATCAAGCGCGCGCCGATTGCGTGGTTCGCTTCGCACTATCACGATTCAAATGGCGCAAATGTGCCGTACACGTATTCGTACTTGTTTGCGTACGAGATGGATTTGCCTGCGGGCGCGCACACGCTGATGTTGCCGGACAATGACAAAATTCGTGTGTTCGCCGTGACCGTGGCGCAAGAAGGTGCGCAGTTGCGTCCCGCAAAGCCGCTTTACGACACGACGGCGGACATCACCGCGCAAGAATGAAACAAATGAACCGTTCCTGAATTCGATCTGCAGCGCCGAGCTTCGGAATGTTGAGCACAAGGAAGTTACAACGCTGTCTTTCGACAATTTAATGTAGCTTTCATCTGGTATTTACAGTTTTGACCCAGCCTAGTAAAGTTTGTCCATTCATGGACACTCCAGGCGTGACGATCGAAGCGGTACCAACACCTGAAGAAAAGCGGTCGAAGCAGCCGGCACGTCCATATTCCGGCGCGCTCGTCGTTGTGGAGGGCATTGACGGCTCGGGCAAAAGCACGCAACTGCACTTGCTGAAGCGCTGGCTCGAAGTCGGCGGATACCGGACGTACTTCACGGAATGGAATTCGTCGCCGCTGGTGAAATCGGCGACCCGGCGCGGAAAAAAACGGCATCTGCTGACGCCGGTGACTTTTTCGCTGATTCATGCGGCGGATTTTGCGGACCGCTACGAGCGCCAAATTTTGCCGTTGCTGCGCAGCGGGCATCTCGTGCTGGCAGACCGCTACATTTACACGGCGTTTGCGCGGGATGGCGCACGCGGATGCCCCGTGGACTGGCTGCGCAACCTTTATCAGTACGCGGTGGTTCCCGACGTGACGTTTTATTTTCGCGCGCCGCTGGAGGTGGCCATCCGGCGGATTTTAAGCGGGCGTCCGCGGCTGAAGTATTACGAGGCGGGAATGGATTTGGGATTGTCGCTCGATCCCGTCGAAAGCTTCACGAAATTTCAGGGGCTGACACTGGCGCGCTACGACCAGATGGTGCAAACAGACAATTTTGTGCTGATGGATGGGACTTTGCCGGTCCATCAACTTCAGCAGAAAATGCGCGATGTGGTTGGCGGACATATCGAATTGAAGCGGTTCAAGAACAGCGGATAAAGAGAAATGACCGAACCAATCAAACGCGAATCTGCCGGGAACGACGGACAGGAATTCGGCGAGACGACCACGGCGGTGACGGAAGCGTCCGAGAGCGGCGAAGGCTGGACGACGGACACGGCTGCTTCGCGAATGACGGTTGGTTTGCCGACGCGGGACCGTTCGGAGTTGAGCGGGCATTTGATCGTGCTGGAGGGAACGGACGGCTCCGGACGTTCGACGCAGATCGCCCTGCTGACGGAATGGCTGGAATCGCAGGGATTCGCGGTGCAGACGATGGGACTGAGACGGTCATTTTTGATTGCAAAGGACATCGACAGCCTGCTCGCGAAAAATTCGGTGACGCGGTACACGCTCGCGCTGATGTACGCGACCGACTTTTTCGACCAACTGGAGAACCGGATTTTGCCGGCGCTGCGTTCGGGGATGATCGTGCTGGCCGACCGTTACTACTACACTCTGATTGTGCGCGCGGCGGTGCGCGGGCTACAGCACGATTATTTGCACCGCATTTACGATTTGGCGCTGCCGCCGGATTTGACGTTTTTTCTGAATGTGCGTCCGCAGATCTCCTTCGAGAGAGAATTTCAGAAATCGCCGGCGATCAGCTTCTGGGAAGCCGGGCGCGATTTACATTTGTCGGATGATTTGTATGATTCGTTCATCAGCTACCAGACGATGATTCGCAAGGAATTTGTAGCGCTGGCGAAGCATCACGGGTTTACCACGCTGAACGGCGAAAATCCAATTCGCACAGTCAACGCAGATTTGAGAAAGCAGATTGCATCTTACCTGGGCATCAAGAATATCAAGTACCGGCCTTCCCATGCCCTGGTCCATCTCTGGCAATAACCTTGGCCGCTCCCGTCCGCATCGCCGCGATTGACGCCGGGTCGAATGGCATCCGGCTGGTGGTCGCGCAAGCGACTTCCGCAACGGAAATCGAAATCCTGGAATCGGTGCGCGCGCCGGTGCGGCTGGGGCATCGCGCGTTCACGGCGCGGCGACTGAGCCGTGCAACGATTGAGGAAGCGGTACGCGCGTTCCGGCAATTTGGGACGCTGCTCGATCGCTACGGCGTTCAGCGGTTTCGCGCGGTAGCCACAAGCGCGGCGCGCGAAGCGCAAAATCGCGACGTGCTCTTGCGGCGAATTCGGCGGGCAGCGGGAATTGAATTGGAGGTGATCAACTCGTCCGAAGAGGCGCGGCTCGTGCGCTCGGCGATTTTGGGCGCGGTCGGCGAGAAACTGATGCCACGGTTGATCGTCGATTTGGGAGGCGGCAGCCTGGAAATCAGCCTGCTGCGCAAGCGCACCCCGGAAAAAATCCTGGCCCTGCCACTCGGCAGCGTGCGGCTGATGGAAACGCTGAAGATTTTCGGCGCGTTCAGCGAAGACCAGTGCGAACGCGTGGAGCATCGCGTTTCATCGCTGCTGCAAAGTTTCTGGCCCGCGCCGCCGGACCTTTCGAGCGCCTTGGCCGTGGGCTCCGGAGGGAACGCGGAAGCGTTTGCACGCATTTTCCCAGGTGCGAGATTGAACGGCTTTCCGTCGATCAATTTGCGGCTGCTGCGCGAGCGCGTGTGGGAGATCTTGAGATTGGATGTGGAGGAGCGCATGGAGCAGTTCCACGTTCGGCGCGACCGCGCAGAAGTGCTCGGCGTGGCGGCAATCGTTTTCGGCGCGCTTTCGCGACATCTTCACTTGCGGACGATGCTCGTTCCGGGCGTTGGCGTGAAGGAAGGGATTCTGTGGGATTTGGCCGGGGCGCATTTTTCGGCGCTTTCACCGAGCGCATACGCTGCGCGATTTCAGCCGCTGCTCAGAGAAGCGCGACGCGTGGCTCAGCGTTTTCATTGCGAAGGCGCGCATGCTGAACACGTTCGCAAACTGGCGGTGGAGTTGTTCGATCAGCTCGCGCCCGTCCACAAACTTCCTTACGAACTGCGTTTGTCGCTCGAGATCGCTGCGATAATGCACGACGCGGGACGCGCCATCAGCGCAGACGCGCAACACAAGCATGGCGAATACATTGCGCGCCACGTAAATGTCCCTGGCATCCCGGAATCGGATCGCATGCTGATCGCATGTTTGATTCGATATCAGGGAAATTCTCAGCCTGACTTGGAGCACAAGCTGTATTCGTCACTGAGCGCGCGGCGCCGCGAGGAAGTTCGTGCGCTGGCGGGAATTTTGCGAATTGCGCTTGCTCTTGATCGCGAGAAGCGCCGCACCGTGCAAAGCGTTCAAGTGGTGACACGCCGGAAACAGGTGCGGGTCAGCGTGTATTCGCCGGACCACGTTTCGCTGCCGATTGCCGCCTATCGGCGCGCGGC
>DATFQU010000205.1:0-5537 GCA_035264005.1 Candidatus Acidiferrales bacterium | reverse complement strand
GAAGCCAAAGCCCTGCGGAAGCTGCGCCATCCTTCGCGCTCGCGCAAACTCCGCGCCTTCCTCGAAGGCGCCAACGAGTTCTAAGATCCTGTATCAAACGCCGGGATTAGTAACCTCAAAAAACGACGCGCATGCCGCCACGTTACGCTTCGAGTTTTGTGGATCGTAGAAAACCGGCACGGTCATCTCAGGGAAAAATGAGCGCGTGAGATCGTTTCCCGAACCGGAAACGGAGCGGCCCTCGGCATCCCTGAATTCATAAGTAATCAGCGACGCGTTCTTCACATTCTTCTGTTCGGTGACGCGTCCCATCGCGACCGCGCCATTCTCCATCAGGTTCTTGTCGCGAACCATTCCGCGTCTAACAAAAAGCGGCAAGCACGCCACCAAAATCATAAAGCACACCAGCAGAATTTCCGGTCCGCGAGCATTGGGTACAACGCCCGCGCGCTGCCAGATACCGTAGAAACTCCAGACCAGGAAACCCTCCATCCCCAGCGCGAACGCCAGCAGCAGCATCAGCAATCTTTTTCCCCGCTTACTAAGCTGCACGGGCCGCGGCGGCGGCAACGAAATCAAAAACTCGTACTGCTCCGATCTTTCTTTCGCGGCACTCGCTTCTGCAGCATCCGCAACAGACGCTGGGTTAACCTCGCTCGCCGCGCCCGCAACCGCTGGCGAACGCAAGCGGCTTAAACCCTGCCTCACTCCGGCATATACGAATCCCAGCAGCAGAGTCGGCAGCGTTGCGAACAGAATCGCGCCCGGCCAGTCGTGCATTTTCACCCCAACGCCCAAGATTCCGATTCCATCGAACAGAATAATCAGCGACGGCAGGAGCCAAGCGAAGCGCCTCAGCCGCCGCACCGCTCCTTCGTGGTTCCATCCGCACTTGGTGCAGTACGGCGTGCTCATCGCGAGCTGCGCCGTCGCGCCGCACTCCGGACATTTCACTTGTGGCATTCGGAAATTGTATCGCGGATATTCGCACCCTGTTCTGCCGCGCAATACTAAAATGTTGGCATGGCTGGATTGCTCGGACTCGAAAACTTCAGCGTCGAACTCCCAACGCCCGAGGGCTGGATCCGCCCGGTCAACCAAGTCTCCTTTGAACTGGGCGAGGGCGAAGCGCTCGGTCTCGTCGGCGAATCGGGATGCGGAAAAACCATGCTCTCGCTCGGGTTAATGGGACTCGAGCCGCATGGCGCGCGCCGCAGCGGTCGCGCCTGGTTTGAGATTTCGCGTAACGGAACTGCGGCGCGCGTGAACCTGGCCGCGATGCAGGGCGAAGGAATGCGCAAGCTGCGCGGCCGCGAAGTCGCCATGATTTTTCAGGAGCCAATGACCGCACTCGATCCCGTGATGCGAATCGGCGCGCAGATCGAAGAAGCGATTCGCGTGCACGAACCGAAGTTAACGCGCACAGAAATCCGAAAGCGCGCGGTCGACTCGCTGGAACTTGCCGCCGTTCCGCAGCCCGACGTGCGCGCCAAACAGTTTCCGCACCAACTTTCCGGTGGCTTGCGCCAGCGCGCCATGATTGCCATGGCCCTTTCCATGCGTCCGCGCCTTCTCATCGCCGACGAACCCACAACTGCGCTCGACGTCACTGTGCAGAAACAAATCATCGAATTGCTCGCCCGGCTTTGCAGCGAACTCCATCTCGCACTGATTTTCATCACACACGATTTGGGCGTGGTGGCGCAGATCGCCCAGCGCGTCGCGGTGATGTACGCAGGCCGCGTCGTGGAAACTGGACCCACGCATGACGTGCTCGCGCATCCACGCCATCCGTATACCGCAGGACTGCTGCGCGCTGCGCCTCGCCTCGAAGGCAGCAAGTTTTCGCCGATTCCCGGAACCGTTCCAAAGCTCGACGACCTGCCGCCCGGATGCGCGTTCGCTCCGCGCTGCGAATTTCACCGCAGCGAATGCGACGCAGCCATGCCGGATTTGCGCCAAGCTTCGCCGGAGCATTCCGCCCGTTGTATCCTCGTCCCATGAACTCTTCACCGGAACATATCGACAAGGAAATCGACACGGAAAACGTCCAGCAACAACAGATGGCACTCGTGCGCGACCGTTTCACGCGCACTGCAACTGCCTTTGCCGATTACGTTTTGAAAGAACGCGTCTTCGAAGCCGAGCGCTTGCTGCGCCTGGTCGCCCCGAACGGTTCGGAGTGCGCCCTCGACGTGGCCTGCGGTCCCGCGACGCTCGCGCGGATTTTCGCTCCGCATGTACGCTGGATTGGCGGCCTCGACCTAACTCCCGCGATGCTCGAGCGCGCCCGCCGCGAAGGCGCGGAGCGCAAACTCGCAAATTTCGCTGTTCTGCGCGGCAACATTTTGCAAATGCCCTTCGCCGACGCCTCCTTCGACCTCGTCGTGACGAGCTACAGCATTCACCATTTGCCCGATACCGTCGCGGCCATCCGCGAAGTCTCGCGCATCTTGAAGCCCGGCGGTAAATTCGGTCTGCTGGACATGATCGTCTCCGAAGACGCAAAAATCGCGCACGCCTGTAACGAGCTCGAAATTGTGCGCGACGCATCCCACACCCGCGCGCTGCCCGTGAGCGAATTCGAAGACCTGCTCGCCGCGCACGGCCTCCGCATCGTGCGCCGTGAAATCATCGACCATCCGCGAAAATTCGACCAGTGGATGCGCACCGCGGGATGGAAGCGCGGCGACGCGGAATACGAGGCCACGCGAAAACTCCTCGAAGCCTCCATGAATGGCGACACAGCCGGATTTCGTCCGAAATTTCTCGACGAGCGGCCGCAGGATGCGTCCGACGACCGCCCCGACATCGAACTGATTCATACCGGTCTGTATTTCGCTGCGGAGAAGCTGTGAAAGACAGTGCGCCGCTCCTGGAGGCGCGGAATCTCCGCAAGGCTTTCGTTGTCGGAGGCGCAGCATGGGAAAAATCCGGCCAGCGCGCGCAAGCCGTCGACGGCGTGAGCTTCAACGTCCAACGCGGCGAAACATTTGGCATCGTCGGCGAATCCGGCTGCGGCAAGACAACCCTTGCACGAATGCTGTTGCGCCTGGTCGAACCCGACTCGGGCGAAATTCGCTTTGCCGGCCAAGACTGGCTGGCCGCGAGCGGCGCGGAGATGCGCAAGCTTCGCCGCCGCATGCAAATGGTTTTTCAAGACCCGATGGCCTCGCTTGACCCTCGCATGCGCGTCGAAGCAATCGTTAGCGAGCCGCTCGAAATTCACGAGCCATCGCTTACATGCGCCGAACTTCGCGCCCGCGTTGTGGAAACTCTCGAAACAGTCGGCCTTGGCGCGGATGTCCTGCGGCGCTACGCGCATGAATTCTCCGGCGGCCAGCGCCAGCGCATCGGAATCGCCCGCGCCTTGATTCTGCGCCCAGACTTAATTATCGCGGACGAGCCAGTTTCCGCTCTCGACGTTTCAATCGGCGCGCAGATCCTCGAATTGCTGGAACATCTGCAGCGCGAATTCTCTCTCACGCTCCTTTTGATTTCGCATAATTTGCCAATCGTGGCGCAACTCGCCTCCCGTGTCGCAGTCATGCAAAAGGGCATGTTCGTTGAAAGTGGTCCGGCCCGCCAAGTCCTTTCCGCCCCACAACATCCGTATACGCAAGATTTGCTCGCCGCCGTTCCCAGGCTGCCCGTGTAAGACTTCTACTCGCGCGCAACAATCTGCGCTAGACTTCACGGCGAAACTTTCCAGCCTTTCATGCGTAGTTGAAGATGCGAGCGGCGTACGTTCGTTCGCGGGAGGAACCACAATGGCTGCAACGACTGCCGCAGTTCCGCAAGCACCACAGTCCATGAGCGCGGTTGCAAGGGTGTTTGGGGCGCTTTTCAGCCCTCGCGCGACCTTTGAGGACATCGCCCGCAAGCCCGGCTGGCTCCTCCCAGTGCTGATTCTTATTGTCATCAACCTTTCCGTGACCGGGGTTTTCAGCCGGCACGTGGGATGGCGCGCCTTTATGGAGAAGCAAGATCTCCAAAGCCGCCGCGCTCAGCAGCAGATGGCGCAAATGACGCCGGAGCAGAAGGAGCGCACGATCGACATCCAGGTCAAAGTTGCACCCATCATTGGATATGTGTTTGGAGTGATCGGCGTTCCCATCATTTTCTTGATCATGGGCGCGATATTCATGGGAATATTCAACGCAACGGCCAGCGCCGCCCTTGACTTCAAAACATCATTCAGCGTCGCAGCGCATGCGTGGATGCCGTTCAGCATCCTCGGATTGTTAAGCATCGTCATAATGTATCTTAAGCCGCCGGACACGGTGAATATCCAGAATCTTGTGGCATCGAATGTGGGCGCGCTGCTGAGCAACTCAGCGCCTGTCTGGCTGCAAACATTGTGCGGGTCGCTCGATGTGTTCACCTTTTGGACGCTGGGTCTGCTGGCTTTTGGATATGCGCTGGCGCGGCCAAAGAAGCTCAAGATGGGTACGACGCTTGCCTGGGTCGTCGGAGTTTGGGCGGTTTTCCTGCTGATTCGCGTCGGCCTTGCGGCGATGTTCGCCTGATTCCCCTGCTACACTCAGGAGATGCCGTTTCACTTTGAAGTTCTGTGCACCGACCCAACCGGTGCGCGCCTTGGCCGTCTGGAAACTCCGCATGGCGTAATCGAAACGCCGGCGTTCATGCCGGTCGGCACGCTCGCCACGGTCAAGGGACTCACCCAGGAAGCGCTCGAATCCATCGGCGCGCAAATCATCCTGGCCAACACATACCACCTTTTTCTTCGCCCTGGCGCCGAACTGATCCGCGAAATGGGCGGCCTGCATCGGTTCATGTCCTGGCCCCATCCGATCCTCACCGACTCCGGAGGCTATCAGGTCTTCAGTCTCGCCGATTTGCGCAAAGTCACCGACGACGGCGTCACTTTTCGCTCGCACATTGACGGCTCCTCGCATTTCTTGTCACCGGAAAAAGCGCTCGAGGTGCAGATGTCTCTCGGCTCCGACATCGTGATGGTGCTCGACGAATGCGTCGAATCTTCCAGCGACGCGCACCGCGCGGCAGACGCAGCGCAGCGCACAGTCGCCTGGGCCAAGCGCTCCCACGATTATTTCGCCCAGCATGGCGACGCGCAGCGCCAAATGATGTTCGGAATCGTGCAGGGCGGCGCGCAGCCGGAGTTGCGTCGCAAGTGCTCCGATGAATTAGTCGCCCTCGATTTTCCCGGATACGCCATCGGAGGCCTTGCCGTCGGCGAGCCACACGCGACCACCTGCGAAATCACAGCCGAGGTTGTCTCGCGTCTGCCGCAGGAAAAACCACATTACCTCATGGGCGTCGGCCGTCCCGAGCAAATCGCCGACTACGTCGCCCGCGGCGTGGACATGATGGACTGCGTTTTGCCAACGCGCGGCGCGCGTCACGGTTGCCTCTTCACCTGGCACGGCAAGCTGCTCATCAAAAATTCGCGCTACGCAAAGGATCCGCGCCCCATCGACGAAAATTGTGCTTGCCCAACGTGCCGCCGATATTCGCGCGCATATTTGCGCCACCTTTTTGCTTCGCGCGAAATT
>DATFQU010000204.1:0-6598 GCA_035264005.1 Candidatus Acidiferrales bacterium | reverse complement strand
CTTCGCGAAATAAATTCCGCGAAATTTCATCTTCGAGCTTTTTATTGGTGGCGGCGATCACGCGCACGTCCACGGCAATCATGTCGCCGGAGCCGATCGGTTCTACACGCTGTTCTTCGAGCGCGCGCAAAACTTTCGACTGTGTTTTCAAACTCATGTCGCCAACTTCGTCTAAAAAAAGCGTGCCACTGTCGGCTTTCTGAAATTTCCCGGTCTTGTCTTCGCTCGCTCCGGTGAAACTTCCTTTACGATGGCCGAACAGTTCCGACTCGATCAGTTCTTCCGGAATCGCCGCGCAATTTACTTCCACAAACGGATTGTCGCTGCGCGGACTCTGCGCGTGAAGCGCTCGCGCGACCAGTTCTTTTCCGGTTCCGCTTTCGCCGTAAATCAAAACGCGGCCATGCGTCGGCGCAGTGAGAGCGATCTGCTGGCGCAGCGCTTTCATTGGAACGCTGTCGCCGAGAATTTGATGGCGTTGCTCCAACTCCGCGCGCAGCCGGCGATTCTCTTTTTCCAGACGCAAATAATGCAGCGCATTCTTTACGGCGAGGACCGTTTTTTCGAGCGAGAGCGGTTTTTCGATGAAATCAAACGCGCCGAGTTTCGTTGCGCGCACAGCTGTTTCAATTTTCCCGTGTCCGGAGATCATCAGAACCATGGGAATCGCTTCGCGCTCATTCAACCGTTCGAGCGTAACAAGCCCGTCAATGCCTGGAAGCCACACGTCGAGCAGAATCAAATCGAATGAGCGGCGGTCGACAACGGCGAGACATTCTTCGCCCGACGCGACGGCTTCGACTTCATAGCCTTCCTCGCGGAGTAGGGAACCAAGCGACTCGCGAATGCCGCCTTCGTCGTCAACGATGAGAATGGATGCGGGCATGAAGCATTCAGCATAGCGCAGAAACGAGCCGTTTGGCTTATCTCATCACAGATGTTCCAACAGCCCCGATTCGGCCTTCGCATTCCATATGATACTGGCCACTCAAACGAGCCTTGGTGCATCACGGTGCTAGAATAAGCGATCGTTATTTGGGTTCCCCGGCGTCTCGCAACACAGCGAAGCTTGTCAGGAGACTCGCGCAAATGGCCAATGAGCTGCCGACTGACGGGCTGCGGCGGCGGTTGGGAACTGCGAGCGCATGCAGTTTCATCGTCACTAGCATGGTGGGTGCAGGAATCTTTACCACCTCCGGGTTGATGCTGGCGCGATTGGGAAGCAGCTGGCTCGTACTGCTTTGCTGGTTTCTCGGCGGCACTGTGGCGCTCGCAGGCGCGTTAAGCTACGCCGAACTGGCCACGATGATGCCGAAAGCAGGAGCCGAGTACGTATATCTGCGGGAAATCTACGGTCGGCCGGCGGCTTTTCTCACTGGATGGACAAGTTTTTTCGTCGGCTTTTCCGCGCCGATTGCTGCGTCAGCAGTGGCGTGCGCCACGTATCTGACATCGGCAAGACTGCTGCCCAGCACGTGGATTGCTCAGAAGGGAATCGCTCTTGCAATCGTGGCTGCGCTCACCGCGCTGCACTATACCGGTGTGCGTCGCGGCGCGGTGGGCCAAAATATTTTTGCGGCGTTAAACGTACTCGTGCTGGCTGGAATCGTTGTTTGGGGTTTTTCTCGTGGTGCTGGAAACTGGCAATTTTTGCGAAACTCGACTGACTTTTGGATGCCGGGCCGCGCGAGTCAAATCGGCTTAGCGCTGCTGTGGGTAATGTTCGCTTACAGCGGATGGAATAGTTCGGCGTATATCGCGGAAGAGGTGAAGCAACCAGCTCGCACGCTTCCACGTTCTCTTTTCGTGGGTACGCTGACGATAATCGCGCTTTACGTGGCCGTGAATTTATTTTTTTTCCACGCGGCTCCTTCTGCGGAACTGAGCGGCCGCGTGGCGGTGGGCGAAATTGCAGTGCGGCATGCGATGGGGCCGCAGGCCGCAACCGGACTCGCCATCGTGGTGAGCGTGCTTCTGCTCGCGGCGATCAGCGCATATATTTTTATCGGGCCGCGCGTGTATTTCGCGATGGCTCGCGATGGGCTTTTCTTTCAGTTTGCCGCGCGCATTCACCCGCGATACGAAACGCCTGGGCTCGCCATCGCCACGCAGGGTATTTGCGCCGTTGCGATGATTTTGACCGGCACGTTTGAGCAACTGCTCACCTACATCGGATTCGCCTTGGGAATTTTCCCGTGGCTGGCGGTGGCGGGCGTGATCGTGCTGCGGCAACGCCAACCGGGTCGCGAGCGCCCCTACCGCGTGCTTGGATACCCGTTCGTTCCGCTGTATTACCTGCTGGCAACAGCATACATACTTGGTGCGGCACTGGTTGCGCGTCCGCTGCCGTCTCTGCTCGCGATTTTGACTGTTGCCGCCGGCTTGCCGATCTATTGGTTTGTCGAGCGGCAACGGAGGGCGAATTCGGTCGCCAAAATTGAGGGTTTGGGTCAACCGTAGACAGCGCTCGAAATTCGAAGGAGGAATGGCCATGCTGAAGCAGGCGGCTCGTAAAGAGGGATACCGATTTGCGTTCGTCTTCCTTTCGCTCGCACTCGTTGCTGCGACGATTGCTGGCTCGGCAGTTTCTTTGCCCGCGCAGGACGAATCGGTTCAGCGCGACCGTTGGCAGAGGCCCGACGAAGTTATGGACGCGCTGGGCATCAAGGCAGGCAGCGCGGTTGCGGATGTCGGCGCGGGCAACGGCTACTTCACGTTTCACTTCGCGACGCGAGTCGGGCCCACAGGAAAAGTGTATGCCGAAGACGTTCGCGAAAACGAAATGGCGGACATTCACTCGGGCGCGCAAAAGAAAGGTCTAAATCAGATCGAAACGATCGTGGGAACGCCTGATGATCCAAAACTCCCGGCGGGAACCCTCGATGCGGTACTGGTATGCAACGCGTATCACGAAATGCACGATTACGATGCGATGCTGCAAGGAATGTATAAAGCGCTCAAACCGGGCGGCATCATTGGCATCATCGACGCGGCGGCGCAGCCGGGCCAGCCGCGGGGAAGTTACTATCAGCCGCATCATATTCCCAAAGAACTTGTGCGTGACGATTTGGCGCGTAATGGGTTTCACTTTTTGCGCGAAGGTCGCGGATTCGTTCCGCCAGACGAAGGCACTCGGACTTATTACTTTCTGATCTTCGAAAAGCCAGCAACTCCTGCAGGAAAGTAGCCCTGAACCGTCGCCAGGGTCAGGATTGGGTGCTGGGTTGGGGCGCAGGGACTTCGACGGCAGGGAGACGAATCAGGAAGCGCGCGCCGGAGGGGATGTTGTCTTCGACTCGCAGCGTGCCGTGATGTTCGGCGATGATGCGGCTGGCGATGGCGAGGCCGAGGCCTGTGCCGCGGTCTTTCGTGGAAAAGTGCGGAAGGAAAAGTTTGTCTTTATCTTCAGGCGAGATGCCGTGGCCGGTGTCGGCAACTTCGATTTCGACAGCGTCGCCATTGCTGGCGAGGCGCGTCGTGACTGAGATGCGGCGGAGAGTGGCGCCTTCGAGGGCTTCAGCGGCGTTGTCGACGAGATTGATGATGACGCGGCGGATGAGTTCGGTGTCGGCTTTCACGATGGGAAGCGCGGGAGCGAAATCGCGCTGCAAAGCGATGCCGTCGAGCCGTCCGTGAAAAACGTCGAGCGCTTGCGAGGCGATTGCGTTCACGTCGGCGGGCGCGAGGCGCGCGGCAGGGAAACGCGCGAATTGCGAAAATTCATTGACGAGAGATTCGAGGGTATGCACTTCGCGTTCGATGAGACGGGCGCATTCGGAAACGAGCGCGGGGAGTTCGTTCGCGCGGTCGTCGCGGCGGCGCGAAGGCGCGGAGCGTTCTAGATGGCGCAAGAGGCGCTGCGCGGAGAGTTGAATGGGCGTGAGTGGATTCTTGATTTCGTGGGCGATTCGCTGCGCGACTTCCTGCCAGGCGGCCGCTTTTTGAGCGCGGAGAAGCTCGGTGACGTCGTCGATGACGACGACGAATCCGGAGTGGGCGCGGCTGGAGCCGAGCGAGCTGACGGTGACTGCGGCGTGATGCAAGCGGCCGGCGGTGGAGATTTCGAGTTCCTGCGAAGCGACGCCCATGCGCGCGGAGCGGCGCATGAGATGGAGAACGCCGCGGGCAGCGTCGTCGCCGAGAAGGTCAGGAAGCCCAGTGACGGAGGCGGCTTCCGGACCGAACATGGCGACACCCGCGGAGTTGATGCGATTGACGGCGCCGCTCGAGTCGAGAGAGAGAACGGCTGTGGGAATGTTTTCGAGGATGGTTTCCGTCAATTTGCGGCGGCTCTCAATTTCCTCGACAGCTTGCTGAAGGCTGGACGTGAAATCGTCGATCTGCTTGCGGGAGCGTCCGAGCTGGCCAGCCATTTGATTGAAGGACTCCACGAGAGCGCCGAGTTCGTCGTGGGCGCGAGTGGCGATGCGGTAATCGAGATTGCCACGGGAAATTTGCTGCGTGGCTTTGGCGAGGGCTTGAATGGGGACGGTAACGCGCTTCGATAGAAATAATGCAACCCACGTGGTGGCGAAAAGAAGAAGGACAGTGATCAACGCGAGGCCGAGAAGAATATTTCTCTTAAAGAGACGAAGGCTCTGATATTCGGCTCCGTAGGTGAGGTTTTCACTCTGGATGCGATTTAGGCGGTCCAGAAAATCGTCAGGGATATTGCGGCCGACAAGAACGGAGCCTGATTCAAACGGCGCGCGACCAGAAATATAAAGTCCGTGCCCGATCTGCCAAACCTCGGAGCCACTGGGCAAAGTAAGGACGCGATGGAATGTTGCCGCAGGTGAATAGGCGGGAACGCTAGCCGTTTCGACGCTATCGTGGTTGGTGGTCCAGACGACATCGAATTCGGAATCGGAGCGGATGACGTAGTGGCGGAGGTCGTGCTTTTTGCGTGCCGGAGCGGAGAGCCACTCGGAGACGCTTTGAGCGAGCGCGTCGAGGCGCACGCGCTCTTTGGTGCTCATTTCGGTAATGAGGGCGCGGCTCTCTTCGTTGGCGGCTTCGAGAGGCTTGGGAAACCAGATCGCCATGGTGCGATTGAGGAGTCCGTAGCTGAAGAAGAAGAGAAAGACGACGGGAAGAAGAGAAACGCCCATGGCGCCGAGGACCATTTTCGTTTTGAAGCGGGAGCCGAGGATACCGGCGCGGCGTTCGGCGATGATGCGAACGATGTTGCGAGCGAGAATGAGTCCGAAAACGATGAACGCGATGGCGATGAAAGTGGAGAGCGCGAAGAAAACGATGGCGCCGTGAACGTCCTGCGGACGGACGGGCGTGTTGAGCGAGCCGAGGGTGAAGATCGCGGCGGCGAGCATAGCAAGGAGAAGGCCGCCGAATGCGAGCCAGAGACGACGCGTCCAGTTTTTGTTAGTGGCCATTAAACTGCCCTAGCTTTTTTCCTGCTCAATGCGTACCAAATTCCCAGACCTACCGCTACGATGATGCTCCACATCATAAAATGGTCTTGAAGGTACTCTTGACGAGTAGCCAAGCCGAAAAATGCGGTTTGATTAAATGAAAGCCGCGGCCAAAACAAAACGGAGGTTAAAATCTCGTCAGCAACCGCCAAAACTGCCGCCAACAGCACTAATCCCGCGACATGGACGCGCCGATTCAGCGTATACCATGCGACGAGCCACAACAACAACGAGAGCGACCCAAAAAGAATCCAATATTGCAGACGCCAGCGCTCGAATCCCCAAAAACTCGGCGGCGCTCCCCTCCAGTCAGTCGGTGTACCGGACCAAACCGAGCTCGATGCCAGCCACTCGGCGAGGAAAAGAAATGCCACCGACTTTAAGAGTCTAGTCGCCATTACGGCACGTCGCCGAGGGCCTTCTCGGAAGACGCTCTGGGCAAAAACGGATGCAAGGGGCACTCGGCGCAGCGCGGGTCGCGCGGACGGCACCAATTCTTGCCGACCTGGACGAGAAGCGCATGAAACTCATTGTAACGCGATACGTCGCGAGGGAGAGCAGCTTCAATCTTGGAGCGCAGTTCCTCGTAGGGCACGTCGTCGGGGACGAAGCCGTGGCGGGAGAAAATGCGTTTCGTGTAGGAGTCGACGACGAAGACTTCTTTGTGGCCCGCGTAGAGAAGGATCGAGTCGGCGGTCTCGGGGCCGACGCCGTGAACAGCGAGAAGTTTTTCGCGGAGTTCGAGAGTGGGAGTTTCAAACATTCGCGCGAGGGAACCGGAGTATTCGGCGCGAAGGAAGCGCACGAAGGCTTTCAGTTTTTTCGCTTTTTGACGAAAGTAGCCGGAAGAGCGAATCAGCGAAGCGAGCCGGGCGAAGGGAACGCGTTCGAGAGCGAGAGGAGTGAGAAGGCGTTTGCGGCGGAGGTTGGCGATGGCGCGTTCGACGTTCGTCCACGAGGTGTTTTGGGTGAGGATGGCGCCGACGATGACTTCGAAGGGCGTGCGCGCGGGCCACCAATTCTGAGGGCCAAGATGTTCGAAGAGGACCTGGTAATACAGCGCGATAGTTTCCGCCTTTCCGCTTACGTCACTTAATTTTTGTAAATTCACTTGAGAGTCCGAATGCCGGCGGATATTTGACCCTTCCGCTGGCACCGTCGAGAGC
>DATFQU010000203.1:0-5718 GCA_035264005.1 Candidatus Acidiferrales bacterium | reverse complement strand
TAAATCGTGAGCGCTGTAGCTCACGTCCCGTTCGCGCGCGTTTCCTGCGCGAACTGACGTGAGGCAGGGGTTTCGCCTCGGCGCGTTCGATTATTGAGTTGGAGGAGTGTTTTTTCCGCGAGAGCGCGAAGACGCTCGAAGAACCCGCTGTTACCGTTTGTTTTTGTTGCTTTCGCTTGCTGACCACTGGTCACTTATCACTGACCACTGGTTACGAACATGATTCACGTTACCGAAAAAGCGGCACAGAAAATCCGCGAGTTGCTCGCCAAGGAAGGCGTCCCCGCGGACTCCGGTGGATTGCGCGTCGGCGTTCAGGGTGGAGGCTGCTCTGGCCTCTCTTACGCCATGCGCCTCGAAACCCAGGCGCGCGACCGCGACAAGGTCATCGAGGAAAATGGCGCGCGCATCTTCGTCGACCCGAAGAGCTTTCTTTATCTCTCGGACACCACCCTGGATTTCGAAGAGACGCTGGTCCGCCAGGGCTTCGTTTTCCAAAATCCCCAGGCGACGCGAAGCTGCGGCTGCGGCAGCTCCTTCACCGCGTGAGAATTGCATGAGCGGTGCCTTGGCTCTTCCGTTTCAGCTCTCGGCAGGGGAAATCCTGAGAATTCGATGAGCGCGACGAAAACACAAACTGAGGCTACGCCTTTGCTTTCCTGCTGGAGCTGCAAAGCTTCTTCCGGCGGCGGCCACTTCTGTGCGGCCTGCGGGAAAATCCAGCCGCTCTCGCGCGATGCAGATTATTTCGCGTTCTTCTCGCTGCCGCAAAAACTGCAAATTGATGAATCCAGCCTCGAGCAGCGGTTCCACCAATTAAGCTGGAAACTCCATCCCGACAATTTCGTGAAAGCCTCCGAATACGAACGCAATCTCGCTCTGGAACGTTCCTCCGAGCTGAATGATGCCTTCCGCACTTTGCGCGATCCGATTTCTCGCGTCGAATATCTCCTGCTTCGCGCTGGAGTACGCAAAGAGGGCACCACCAAGCAGCAAGCGCCGCCGGAATTACTGGAAGAGGTTTTTGAATTGAACGAATCTCTCGACGAACTGCGCGAGGCAAAATCAGAGGGCGGCGACTTATCTGAGCTGCGCGCAAAGCTCGCAGAAGCGCAGGCGAATTTTCAGGAAAAGCTCGCCGGGGTTGACGCGGAGCTGAACGTTGTTTTTGCCGAGTGGGATTCTTTGCCGTCGCCGCCGGACGGTGACGCCCGCAAATCCGTTATGGCCAAATTGAACGAACTACTGAATCGCCGCTCCTACATTCGCAATCTGGTGCGAAATGTCGGCGAAGAATTGGAGCAAGGTTAACTGAGTTATGTTTACATTTGTAGTCACAGGCCAAAATATCAGAATTTACGCTAAGTCGCATAGAATGAGCGGTATCTAAATTTCTAATCGTAAACTTTTGTGCACTTTTTGCGTTTGAAAGAGGGGTAGCGGAAGTAATGGGCAAGACAGTCGGAATCGACCTGGGCACAACGTTCAGCCTGATCGCGTATCTCGACGCGACCGGCAAGCCTCAGTGTATCCCTGGCCCGTGGGGAACCACCCTCTGCCCCTCCGTCGTCAGCTTGGACGCCGACGGCAGAATTGTTGTCGGGGAGGCCGCCCGTCAGCTCCTACTCACGCAGCCTGAGCGCACCATTTATTCCGTGAAACGTCTGATGGGCCGTGGAGTGGAAGACGTTCGCGACGAACTGAAACTTTTTCCGTTCCGCATCGACGAAAACTCACGCCACGTCATTCGCGTCCGTCTCGGTGAAAAATACTTCACTCCTTCGGAAATTTCCGCGTTTATTCTCCGGGAACTGAAATCTTGGGCCGAAAAGTTTTTCAAGGACACGGTCGACCGCGCCGTCATCACCGTTCCTGCATATTTCAATGACGCTCAGCGACAGGCCACCAAAGACGCAGGGCGCCTCGCAGGTCTCGAAGTTCTTCGCCTTGTCAACGAGCCAACCGCCGCCGCGCTCGCGTACGGCTTGCACAAACAGCGCCGCGGCCGCGTTGCCGTTTACGATTTTGGTGGCGGCACGTTCGATATTTCCATCCTAAAGCTGATCTCCAGCGAGGAAGGCGACATCTATCAAGTCCTCTCCACAAATGGCGACACTCATCTCGGCGGAGACGATATCGACAACGCTCTATTCGCTAAGGTCAGCGCCGAAATCAGCGCAAAATATTCCTTCGACTTCACGAAAAACCCGGAAGCTGCGCAGCAGCTGAGAAAAGTCCTCATCCATACGAAACATGAACTCTCGGATTGCGAACACGCCACCATCGGCTTCGAAATCCCCGATGGCGGCCGCGCCTATCTCCGTGAACTTCCGCGCGTCGATTTCGAAGAAATCATTGAGCCCATTGTTGCGCGAACCATGGGTCCGGTGAAAATGGCTCTCACTGATGCGAAGCTGAAACCCTCCGAGATCGACGAAATCGTCCTTGTCGGAGGTTCCACGCGCATTCCTCTTGTGCGCAAGACGGTCGGCGATTATTTCGGTCGCGCTCCGCATTGCGAATTGAATCCCGATGAAGTCGTCGCGCTTGGCGCCGCGGTGCAGGCCGATATTCTCGAAAGCGGCGTGAAAAATATGCTGCTTCTCGACGTCACTCCGCTGTCGCTCGGGATCGAAACGATGGGCGGCGTGGTCGCCAAGCTGATTCCGCGGAATTCCACGATTCCCGCCAGCGCTCAGGAGCTTTTCACCACCGGCGTCGAGAATCAAACCGGCATCGACATTCACATTTTGCAGGGCGAACGTGAGCTCGCGAAGGACTGCCGCTCGCTCGCGCGTTTTCAATTGAAGGTTCCGCCGGGCCCTGCCGGTCTCGCGCGTGTGGAAGTCAAATTCCTCATCGACGCGAATGGCATTCTGCAAGTCGCTGCGCGCGATTTGCGCACTGGCGAGCAAAGCTCCATCGAAGTGCAGCCGAGCTACGGCTTGACCGATTCCGAAATGGAGAAGATGCTCGAAGAGTCCATCGAATTTGCAGAGCAGGATTTCACCCAGCGCCAGTTGATCGAAGCGCGCATCGAAGCGGACACGATTCTTCGCGCAACAGAGAAAGCTTTGGTCCGCGAAGAGGCTCTCTCGCTTCCTGTGATTGAACGCGCGAAAATTGATGCGTCAGTGAAGGCTTTGCGCGATGCTGTTGCCGGAACCGACCACAAGCTCGTGCGCCAAAAAATCGACGCGCTGAATCACGAAACGGAGCATCTGGCGGAAGTCAGCATGAACAAAGCGCTGCAAGCGGCTGTGGGCGGCAAGCGCATCGAAGAACTGTAGCGTCAGGAATTTGTGAGGAGCGCCAATGGGCGGCAAGAATCCATACATCGAAGAGACAAAGTACACTCCGGCGACGCAGAAGTTCAAAGTCACCTTCGTCAAGGAAGGCCAGACCGTCGAAGTTGACCCTGCGAAATTTCCGTATGGCCACGACGGCCTCCCCGGCAGCATTCTCGACATCGCCACTGGCTTCCACATGGGCCTTGATCACGCTTGCGGAGGTGTCTGCGCCTGCTCGACGTGCCACGTCATCGTCCACGAAGGACTGGAATCCTGCAACGAAGCGACCGACGCGGAACTCGATCAGCTCGATGAAGCGCCCGGCGTCACGCCGAAATCGCGCCTCGGTTGCCAGTGCGTCCCCGACGGCACAAAAGATATCGTTGTCGAAATTCCGTCCTGGAACAAGAATTACGCCAAGGAAGCAGAACACTAATTCGTAGCGCGATCATGAGGAGCCAAAATGCCTTCCACATTTGACTGGGACAACGCTGAAGAAATCGGCATCCAACTCGCCGAAAAATATCCGGACCTCGATCCTCTCACCGTCCGGTTCACCGATATGCATAAATGGGTTACCGAGCTGGACGGCTTCACCGGCGATCCGTCGCTGTCCAACGAAGGCAAGCTCGAGGCCATTCAGATGGCGTGGTACGAAGAGTACAAGGAAAGCCAGGGCTAAATTCTAGGGCGTACCAGGGGAGAAGAAGCATGAGCGACGCAGAGCTTCGGTATCCGATCGGCAAGTACCAGCCGGTCGAAAAATTGACCGAGCAGGACCGGCAGAAGTTGCTGGCGCAGGTGGAAGAAGCGCCAAAGAAACTGCGCGCCGCGGTCGCAGGACTATCGCGCGAGCAGCTCAATACGCCCTATCGCGACGGCGGCTGGACGGTTCAGCAAGTCGTGCATCATCTCGCCGACAGCCATATGAATGCCTACTCGCGCTTCAAGCTTGCGCTCACCGAAGACAACCCAACGATCAAGCCCTACAACGAAACACGCTGGGCCGAGCTGAGCGATTCACGCACTACGCCAGCCGAAACGTCTCTCAGTATGATGGACGCGCTGCACGAGCGCTGGATAAATCTGCTCCGCTCCATGAAGCCGGAAGATTTCTCCCGCAAGTTGACGCATCCTGAGCACGGCACCGTCTTGCTTGACTACATGCTCGGCCTCTACGCTTGGCACGGCCGCCACCACGTCGCCCACATCACAAATCTGCGCCAGCGCAACGGCTGGAAATAGCCTCCTCACAAGCGCGGATTTCGCGGGCGCGAATCCATGGTGACAGTTATGAACACACTGCGGATTTCCAAATTGCGCCTCCTCTGACCATCTGATGCAATAGTTAATAGATCGAACCGCTGCTGAAACAGGGTCGATACCACTCAGGCCACCCAAATCCCATGGTTGAGGACCTTCGCGACGCTACGGCTGAAGAACTCGCAAATGAAGAAGGTCTGCGTCGTTTTGAGGCGGAAGCAGCCTTTCACCAAAGCAACATCCTGCCCTTGGATTACGCCATGAACGAGGGCCGCTTCTACGGCTTGTTGATTCGCGGAGACCAGTCGCTCACGACCGCACAGCGCGTCGGCTTCCTGCTAATCGCATTTGACGGCATGGGCACGAGCCTCGTAGTGCCGGTTGCAGGACGATGGATGGCTTATCTTCCATTTTCCGTGCTGGCACTTCTTGTCAGCCTAAGAATCGCGTGGGTAGCGCTTCGTCCGCCTGCCAAAGGAAGTGTCAGTGAGCAAGTCTAGGTTTTGCGACACACCGTGACGCCGTCGCGCAACGGAATCATCACAGGAAACAATTCCTTCATCCCGTAGACCAGGCGGTTAAATTCCTGCACGCCACGCGTTGCCGGACTATCCGCCTTGCGCGTCACGCGCCCCGACCACAACGTGTTGTCCGTTACCAACAAGCCTCCGCGCTTCAGTCGTTTCACCGCTTTCTTCAGCGCCGCCGGATACTGATGCTTGTCCACGTCGATGAAAATCAAATCGAAATTGCCGCGCACGCGGTCGAGCATCGTCCCTGCATCTCCGGTCATGATGCGGATTCGCTTTTCTACGCCTGCGCGTTTGAAAAATTCCTGCGCGCGTTTCGCATTCTTCGGATCGCCGTCGGTGTAATGGATTTCCGCCTTCGGCCCGGCCGCGCGGGCCCACCAAATAGTCGAGTAGCCAATAGCCGAGCCCATCTCAAAAATGCGTTTCGCGCCGGAAACCTGCGCCAGCAAGTAAAACATCCGTCCAACGGCTGGCCCAACAATCGGAATGTTTTCGCGCGATGCAGCCTTTTCCATGTCAGCGAGCACGACGTCTCGTGCTGGCAAAATGTCGTAGATATACTGCTCGACTGCTCTGTTTGTTATCCTACCCATTGCTTTTCACCTCCCCAGACTTCATCAGCTTGTAACCGT
>DATFQU010000202.1:0-15011 GCA_035264005.1 Candidatus Acidiferrales bacterium | reverse complement strand
AGCGCACGGTTTGAGGCCATCGGATCGGCAGGATTGGCGGTACTTTCGGGCATTCTTGTTTTTCTGCTATTGAAGCGCGTAAGCCATCGCCAGCGCCCGTGCGACCTGGAACCGCACTGCTGGGCTTCGATCCTGCCGCCGGACCAATTCTCTTTCCCGTCGGGACATACGATCACGGCCTTCGCAGTCGCCCTAACCCTCGGGGCGTTCTATCCTGATTTTCAGCTGGCGCTATTGCTGGTGGCGCTGAGCATCGCTACATCGCGGATTATTCTTGGGATGCACTTTCTCAGTGACGTTCTGGCAGGATCAGTGATCGGAGTGTCGCTCGCCTACGGCTTTCTCTACCTGTTTACGTAGCGACTTCACGCAATACTCCGCTATTCGCGCAAACGCCTTCCGGTAAGCTCCAAAAACACATCTTCGAGCGACGGCGACTGCATTTCGAGGCCTTGAAGCTCAACGCCTTCTGCTTCAAGGTACTTCACCAGCGCTACAATCGTTTTCGTTGGCGCGGTTGACCGCAGCGCGTAGACGTCGTCCTGCTTGCTCCATTCGGCCACCCCATCCAACTGGCCCAGCGCGCCATCGACCGGCGCTTGGCTCAGCCGCACCTCGATGCGCGTGGTTCCCGCCGACCGCTGCTTCAGCTCACGCGGCGTACCCAGCGCCATCACTTTTCCGTAATCCACAATCGCCACGCGGTCGCAAAGCCGTTCCGCCTCTTCGATGTAGTGCGTGGTCAGCAAAATGGTCTTCTTCTCGTTTTTCAGTTCTTCCAACGTGTCATAAATCTCCCGGCGCACCTGCGGGTCAAGTCCCGCGGTCGGTTCGTCCAGGAAAATCACGCGCGGATTATTGATTAGCGCCAGGGCCAGAGCCAACCGCTGCTTTTGCCCGCCGGACAGATGGTGATAGAAGGCGTCGCGCTTCTCTTCGAGTTGAAACCGCTTCAGCAACTCTTTCGGGCTGCGCGGGTCTCTATAGAAGCGGGCGAACATTTCGAGCGTTTCGCCCACGCGGATTTTGTCGGGCAGGGAAGTGGATTGCAGCGAGGCGCCCGTGACGTTTTTCATCTCGATTGGCTCGCGCTGCGGGTCGAGGCCGCATACTCGCGCAATCCCGCGGTCCGGTGTGCGCATCCCCTCGAGAATTTCGACTGTTGTGGTTTTTCCCGCGCCATTCGGGCCGAGCAATCCGAATAGTTCGCCTTCATGAACTTCGAAGCTGACGCCGCGCAGCGCCTCCACGGAATCGTAGTTCTTGTAGAGTCCTTCAGCTTTGACGATGGGTTCGCTCATGGTTCGAATATTTCGGCGGCTCTACTTTTTTATCACACCTGCTTGTGCTTCGCGAAGTTACGCTTGGAGTGGCGCTCGGCGGATTTCCCGTTTTTGGCGCGTTTGTTCTTGCCCGGTTTCCACTCGTGCGTTTCGATGTCGACTTTCATGCCCTTAAACGTCGTCCCTTCGGTTTCAAGCAGCATTCGCTGCTTGCTGGCGTAGGGTTCGCGCGGCAGAAGCCTTCCGCCAGCACCCACCACGCGATGCCACGGAATCCCTTGGCCTGACGGACATCCCGCCATGGCGAAGCCGACGGTTCGCGCGCCGCCCGGTACTCGCAGAAAGCGCGCCAGTTGGCCATAAGTGACCACGTGTCCGCGCGGAATGCGTTTCACTTCCCGGTAGATCCAATCCCAGCTGCCTTTGCGTTTCTTGTCCATGCGCCGAACGCTCCTCGGTGCTTGCCATCCGTCAATGACCCGAACAGCACCAGTCCCTCAAAATTACTCGCTGTGTTTATTTTTTCCCTGCTATCAATCGCTGTTTTTTTCAATTCAGATGTACCTCTGTGGAACATTTCCCGCCCATTTTTCATCTAATTAGCTAGAGGCGCTCAGTAACATGAGATCCGCGCTGTATAACCGCTCGATTTTTCTTCCGCGAATCGCGTTCCTGCCCTTCTGGCCGGCCTTCGGAGTACTAATTACTGATACGAAGCAACCCGTGCTGGAAGCGGGCATCATACCATTGACAGCGTAGTGCCTGGCACTTACACTACGCGGACGCGATGGGCTCTTAGGGGGGCGCAGTCGTGGCTTTCGTTCGGCGCAAAGGCAATTCGTACTATCTGGTGCACAACGTGCGCCGCCGTGGCAGGGTGGAACAGCTGTACCTTGCCAAACTCGGCGAACGGCCCCGCATCACCGACGATGTCGTCCGCGAAGTAACTCACAACCATCCCTTGTTGGATCTGGATTGGTCTCGCCTCAGAGAAGATGTGAACGGCCGCGTGGAGCTGTTTGATCCGCGCTCGCCTTACGTCAAACAACTGCTGAATTCTCTGCGGCTCATCAATTTGGATTTGGCGGATCTCTCACCGCCGCTTTTGCTGCTGCCGGATCGTTCTGGTTCCGGACAGGAGCTCGTTACCCAGCTCAGACTCCTACGTTCCACGGTAGATATCAAACTGGAGCAGTTCGAGCGCGTGAAACCACGCGCATTGGAAGGCAGCCGGACGTACCGGTAAGGGGGGAGTAAGGCCATGACTGAGGCACAACATCTCGACCCGACGCAACGCAGCCGGGAATCGCGCGACTTTGAAACCGCGCTGCGCCGGAAAATTGTGGGGCAGGAAGAGGCCGTTCAGGCCGTCGTCGATCTGTATCAGGTCTTTCGCGCGGGTCTGAATTCTCCGGGCCGTCCTGTGGGCAACTTGCTTTTCCTCGGGCCGACCGGCGCGGGCAAAACGCGCGTGGTCGAAGCGACCGCCGAAGTGATTTTCGGCGATCCGCGCGCCGTCATCAAAGTTGACTGCGCGGAATTTCAGCACTCCCACGAAATCGCTAAGCTCATCGGCTCGCCCCCGGGCTATTTGGGGCACCGCGAAACGCATCCGCTGATCACTCAGGAGGCGCTCGCGCAATTTCATACTGAGAAGGTCAAGCTATCATTCCTGCTTTTCGACGAAATCGAAAAAGCATCCGATGCGCTCTGGCAATTGCTCCTCGGCATGCTCGACAAAGCGACGTTGACGCTCGGCGACAATCGCCGCGTTGATCTGTCGCAAACCATGATTTTCCTGACGTCGAACCTTGGCGGCTCGGAAATCACTGAATTGATGACCGGCAAATTGGGATTCGCGCCCGTTCCAGCGGCTGTCGACAGCCCCGCGCGCCTCGAACAGAAAATCGAGCGCACCGCCGCCGAAGCCGCAAAGCGCAAATTCTCTCCGGAATTCATGAACCGGCTCGACAAAGTGGTCGTGTTTCATCCTTTGCGCGAGCCTCAGCTGGAACAGATTCTCGACATCGAACTCGGAATGGTTCAGCAACGCGTGCTCGAAACGGCAAAGGGCAAATTCCTTTTCCGCGTCACTCAGCCCGCGCGCGAATTTCTTCTGAAAGAAGGCACGGACATGAAGTACGGAGCGCGCCATTTGAAACGCGCCATCGAACGCCATCTTGTCTATCCGCTCGCAAGCCTTCTCGCGACTGATCAAATCCGCTTGGGGGACGTGCTTTCGGTCGATTGGGACGGCGTTGCTTCGTGCCTGGTTTTCTGGAAGGAAGCCGAAGGCGCGCTCGTCACCGTCGAACCGGCGCATCCGGGCTTGGCCGCCGCTGCTGCCGCCGACGAAGACGGTCACGGCCGCGAAATTCCCGCAGCTCCCGCCGTTGCCGCAGCGGAAGCGCATTCGTATAACACGCGGTCGCTTCGGCCCGCCGCGCATCAGGCCTTGCCTTCGGAAGAGAGTAAGAGCCGCACAACGCGCAAGAACCGCATCTAGCGCCCAGCTTGCCGTACCGCGCGCGGGTGATCCAGTGGGTGGTGCTGGATCACCTCGCAGCGCTTTTCGCGTAAAAGCGCCGCACTCCGTTCAACATTTCATCCTGCGCGCATTCCTGCCTTAAGATGTGTGCCCGAGGGCGTTTCGTGCCGGCAAAACCTCATCACCCAAATTTCGCAAAAGCGCGCGCCGCGCTTGCGGTCTTGCTCGTCCTCACGTTCTCCACGCTCGCGCTCTCCGACGACCGCACCATCATTCGCCCTGCATTCAACATATTTTCTCCGCAGCAGGATGTTGAAATCGGCGAGCGCGCCGTTGCCGCCGTTCCGCGCCAGTATCCTCTGCTCAACGACAAGCGCGTTGACGATTATCTTCAGCAAGTCGGCATGCGCCTCGTCGCGCACGTTCCCAAGGGCACATACCCGTATCCTTACAAATACCGCTGCGTCAACAGCGCGCAGATCAACGCCTTCGCGCTTCCCGGCGGATTCATTTATATCAATCGCGGCGTCATCGAAAACGCCGACAACGAAGCGCAGCTCGCCGGCGTGATGGCGCACGAAACCGCGCACGTCGTTCTGCGTCACGGGACCGCGCAAGCCTCCAAATCCGCTGGAGCGCAAGTCGCTCTCGGAATCGTAGGCGCTTTGGTCGGCGGCAATCTGGCGGCCTCGCTCATCACGCAGCTTTTCAGCAGCGCAGCTGTGCCGCTCGTGTTTCTCAAGATGTCGCGCACTGACGAAAGCCAGGCCGACATCCTCGGCACGCAAATTCTTCACGACGCGGGCTACGACCCCGAAGGCATGGCTGATCTCTTCAAGAAGCTCGACAGCTCAGCGCAGCCGCCGCAGTTTTTCAGCGATCACCCCAATCCCGCAAATCGCATACAGCGCATCGATGAGGAGGTGGACCGCCTCGGCCGCCCGCTGCCGGACGCCACGCGTGACACCTCGGAATTCGACAGTATCAAGGCTTACGTCAAATCGCTCCCGCCTCCGCCGCAATTCCAACCCGGTCCGCGCGGCGCATCAGAGCCGGGCGCGCCGGAGTCTCCCTCTGCGAGCTATGTTACCTATTCGGGGAAGCAGTTCTCCTTCGCGTATCCCGATAATTGGCGTCCGCAAGAGCAATCGAACGGCGGCGTTTTTCTTTCGCCTCCGGGCGGAGTGGTTCAGCCCATGCGAGGTGATTCCGGCATCGCCTACGGCGTAATCGTGAGCACCTTCGCGCCGCAGCAAGTGAACGGCGCCGCTCCTTCGCTCGACAATGCCACGCAGCAATTGATTGCCAGCCTGAAGAAGTCGAATCCGCACATGAAATTCATGCGTCAGAGCAAAGATGAAACTCTCGGCGGCTCGCCTTCGCTTTCGACGTATCTTCAGAGCAATTCTCCCGATGGCGGTCGCGAAGCTGATTGGCTAGTGACCACGCTTCGTCCGGACGGCCTCTTTTACGCGCTCTGCATCGTCCCGCAAAAAGAGTACGACGCCTACGCCGGCGCCTTCCGCGCCATCGTCCACTCCGTCAAATTTTCACAGTGATTGTGTTGCGGCAGGAATCGCGTCCGCGTTTCTACTGCGAGGGCTCGTCCAAACTTCCGCCATAAATCGCCGGCACGCTCGCGCCCATCGCGCGCAGATACGCAGCAAATTGCCCGCGGTGATGCACTGTGTGTGAAAGCGCCATCTGCAAGTAGATCACGCCGGGATAGTCGAGCTTCCGCATAAAAGACATCGGCTGTGCCAGATAATCTCCGCTCAGCTTTGACGCTTTTTTGAAGTTCATCTCGAACTGCTCCGTGTACCACGCCGCTGCATCCGCTCCGCTCTTGATTTCGTCCGGAACCGTGCCGCTCGCGCCCGCATAAAACTCTCCCTGGAACACGGAGTCTAGAAACCACATCTCCACGGACGTGATGTGCCACGCAAGCTCCAGCGCCGTGCGTGATTTGGGATGAATCCGGTAGCTCGTTTTGTCCGGCGGCAGCGCCGCAATCACTTTTGCCGTGATCTGCGATTCGTGCTGCATTCGCGCAAGCAGATGATTCGCGAGGACTGACGCTTCTTCCGGACTCATTAACATTCCTTTGCGGCCCAGCCGTTTCGTGCTGGGTGCAATCGATCGTTGCTGGGCTGATTCGCGCGGAAGTATATACCACCCAGCGCGCTTGACAGGATTTGCGTTCTGGCATAGTTTCGCCGCAGTCACCGGCAAGCTTCCTGGGAATTCATTTCCAATCGCACCACGACATTTCACGTAGGCGGATATCCATCTAGAGTTCACGGACCAAGGCGAGTTCACCAGGTGAGCGGGCCGCCAGCAAATCTGAGGAGGTACTGCGATGAAGAGCAAACGGACGCTTGCAATTGCGATAACCACGGGACTGCTCGCCGTCATGGGCGCCTGGGCTGTCGTTGCGCAGGACAAGTACGCCCTGAAAGTGCAGAACGGGCTTGCATTCTCGGAATTCAAAGGATACGAGAGCTGGCAGCTCGTCTCCATTAGCCAAGATGGACCTGTCGTTTCCGCGATCCTCGCGAATCCTGTGATGATCAAGGCCTACCAGGCCGGCATTCCAGGCAACGGTCAGCCTTTCCCCGATGGCTCCAAGATGACGAAGATCCATTGGATCCCGACAAAGATGCAGGCGTTCCCCTCGGCGACCGTGCCGGGCACCCAGCACGACGTCGACTTCATGGAGAAGGACAGTAAGAGGTTCGCGGACAGCGGCGGATGGGGATGGGCTGCGTTCGAGTATAACGCTGCGACCAAGACGTTCAGGCCCGGCACTTCAACGGACACGCCGCCACAGGAGAACAACGCGAAGTGCGGGTTCACCTGTCATACCCTTGTGAAGTCAAGAGATTACGTGTTCACCGATTACGCGCACAGATAAACAAGCTCTCTTCTGTATTCGTAGGTTTGTGCGGCGAACCTGGAAGCGCAGGGAGAGATTGCCCTGCCGCCCAGCATAGGAGGTAGCATGCGCAACAGAACGCGAAAAGTCGGACTAACCGTGACTCTGCTGGGAGTTGTCGGCTCGATTGGATTTGTCGATTTGGCGCAGAGGCCCAGGTTCGCAAATTTCCACACGGTCGATGTGTTGCAACTCCTCGGTACCGGTATGTGTTACGGTGTTGCCCTGGCGCTTCTCGGTTTGGTTCGTAAGAAAAGCGCGGAATAGCGTCGTTGCTTACGCCGTCGGCACAACAGGATTCTTGTCGTCCGGCCGTGCGGCGGCGCGCTGCGCGTCCTGATTTTGATGAGGCTTCCATCGCAGAATTGGTTTGCGCGCGGCGGCCACTTCGTCCAGCCGTCCAACGCGCGTTGCGTGGGGCGCAGTCTTCACAATTTCGGGATTAGTCTCCGCCTCCGCCGCAATTGAACGCATCGCGTCGATAAACAAATCGCACTCTTCCTTCGATTCCGATTCCGTCGGCTCGATCATCAAGGCGCCCGGCACAATCAGCGGAAACGCCGTCGTATAGGGATGGAATCCGTAATCGATGAGCCTCTTCGCGATGTCCATCGTGTTCACGCCGTGCTTTTTCTGGCGCGCGTCGCTGAACACCACTTCATGCATCGAGGGCAAGTTGTACGGCAAGTCGTACGAATCCTCGAGGCCTTTGCGAACGTAATTCGCGTTGAGCACGGCGTCTTCCGTCGCTTGCCGGATACCCGGGCCGTACGCCAGCGTGTACGCGAGCGCGCGCAGCAGCACGCCGAAATTTCCGCAATACGCGCGCACGCGACCGATCGATTTCGGCCGGTTGTAGTCGAGCGTGTATTTGCCGTTTGTTTCCTTCACCACCGGCACGGGCAAAAACGGCTCGAGAATTTTCTTCATGGTGACGGGCCCCGCGCCCGGGCCGCCTCCGCCGTGCGGTGTCGAAAACGTCTTGTGCAAATTCAAGTGCATTACGTCCACGCCGAAGTCCCCAGGACGCGTCACGCCCGCGAGCGCGTTCATATTCGCGCCGTCCATGTAGAGCAGCGCGCCGCGCGCGTGAAGAATCTCCGCAATCTCGGCGATGTTTTCTTCATACACGCCGAGCGTCGACGGATTCGTAATCATCAGCGCCGCCACTTCGTCCGTTGCAAATTCGCGAAGGTGCGCGATGTCGATCTGGCCGCGCTCGTTCGACTTGATGTTCTGCACTTCGTATCCAGCAATCACCACCGACGCCGGATTCGTTCCGTGCGCGGAATCCGGAATCAGCACTTTCTTTCGCGGATTGCCTTTGCTTTCGAGGTACGCGCGAATCAGGAGCAAGCCTGTCAATTCGCCTTGCGCGCCGGCCACCGGTTCGAGCGACGCGGCGTCCATTCCAGTAATTTCCAGCAAGCACTTCTGCAAATCGTGAATGATCCGCAAGCAGCCCTGCGAAACTTCATCCGGCTGCAGCGGATGCTCCGTCGCCAGCCCTTCCAGTCGCGCCACAAATTCATTCACGCGCGGATTGTATTTCATCGTGCACGAGCCCAGCGGATACATCCCTAGATCGATCGCGTAATTCCACGTCGAGAGCCGCGTGAAGTGGCGGATTACTTCAATCTCGCTCACCTCCGGAAATCCTTCCACTCCCTCGCGCGCAAACTCCGCGCCGAGCGTTTTTTTCGGATCCACCGCAGGCACGTCCAGCGGCGGCAATTCGATTCCGCGCTTGCCGCGTACGGACTTCTCGAAAATCAGTCCTTCACTTTGGCTGACGTGCCGCGCCGCCTTCTTGATGCCCGTCGCTTCCATCTCTTCCGTCGCGCTCTCTTTGCTTGATCTCAACTTCATCCCCCGGTTGTCATTCCGAGCGAGTCCCGGTCGCTTTCACCGGGGCGACGAGGAATCTGCTTTTTGTTTTTCCGAACGTGTCGCTCGTGCTAATTCGCCAAAATCTTTTTCGCCGCAGCCGCGAATCGCTCAATTTCCGCGCGCGGCATCGTCTCCGTCACGCAAACGAGCCCCCGCCGTTCCTGTCCCGGATAATATTTCCCCAGCGCCAGCGGCCCGACGATTTTCTCCGCCAGCAGCTTCTCGTTCATTCGCTGCACTGGCTTCGGAAACTCCACCACAAATTCATTGAACGTCGCGCCGGAGAAGGGGATCGTCACGCCCGGAACGCGCTTCAACTCTTCCTGCGCGAAACGCGCCTTCGCTAAATTCTGCGTTGCCAATTCGCGCAACCCTTCTTTTCCCAGTAAGCACAAATGAATCGTCACCACCAGCGCGTACAGCGCTTCATTCGTGCAAATGTTCGAAGTCGCCTTCTCGCGCCGGATGTGCTGCTCTCGCGTTGCCAGCGTCAGGCAAAATCCGCGCCGCCCTTCGGCGTCGAGCGCCTCGCCCGCCAAACGTCCGGGCATCTGCCGCACATTCTTCTCTCGCGTCGCAATCACGCCAACGAACGGCCCACCGTAACTCGGCGGCACGCCAAAGCTCTGCGCTTCGAGCGCCACAATGTCCGCCTCGTGCGGCGGCTTCACAATTCCCAGCGACACCGGCTCGGTCACGCAATCAATCAGCAACGCGCCCGCCGCGTGCGCACGCTCCGCAATCGGCCCGAGCGATTCCAGCACGCCGAAAAAGTTCGGCGACTGCACCACCACTGCCGCGGCTTCCTTCAACGCTTCGTCACGAATCGTATTTACATCCGCCGCGCCGCTCGCCGTGAATCCAAACTCCTCCACTTCAATTCCCAGATGTGCCGCGTACGTCCCCAGCACCTGCCTGTATTCCGGATGCACCGTGCTTGCCACCAGCACGCGATGCCGCCGCGTCAGCCGCTCCGCCATCAGCACCGCTTCCGTCAGCGCCGTCGAGCCGTCGTACATCGACGCATTCGCTACGTCCTGACCCGTCAGTTGCGACATCAACGTCTGAAACTCGAAAATCGCCTGCAGCGTTCCCTGCGAAATCTCCGCTTGATACGGCGTATACGACGTCAAAAACTCGCCGCGCTGCACCAGCGCATCCGTTACCACGCTCTTCAAATGTTGATACACTCCCGCGCCCAAAAATGACGTGTACCCACGCGAATTCTCCGCCGCCCGCGCCTTGAAATACTCGATGATCTCCATTTCGGAGAGCGGCCCCGGCAATTTCAGCGGCTCGCGCAGCCTGTATTTCGCGGGAATTGTTTCGAACAGCGTCTCAATGGATTTCGCGCCGATGGCATCCAGCATTTCCCGGCGCTCGGATTGGCTTTTCGGAAGGTAACGCATCAGGCCGTTTGCTCTTTCTCCTTCTCCTCAACGTATTCCGTGTACGCCTTCGCGTCCATCAGCTTCGACGCTTCGCCCGCGTCCGCCAATTTAATTTTCACCAGCCACGCCGACTTGTGCGGGTCCTGATTGATCTTCTCCGGCGCCGTCGACAGTTCCGAATTCACATCCGTCACTTCGCCGCTCACCGGGCTGAACACCTCGCTCACCGCCTTCACCGATTCCACCGTTCCGAGCACGTCGCCCGCTTTCACCGTCGTGCCGGTCTTCGGCAGCTCGACGAACACCACGTCGCCCAGCGAGTGCTGCGCGTAGTCCGTGATGCCAATCGTTCCGATTCCGCCGCTCACCTGAATCCACTCATGATCTTTCGTGTATCGAAAATCCGCTGGATACATGGCTCCTCCTTTGCTCGTGCTGCGTAATTATTTCGCGCGTTTGTAGAACGGAACGCTGACAATCTTCGCCGCCGCCATCTGCGCGCGCACCGCAACGCCAAGCTTGGTCCCCGGCTTGTTCACTTCCGGCGGCACGTACGCGAACCCAATATTCTTTTTCAAGAATGGCGCTGGCCCGCCACTCGTCACCGTCCCAATCGCGCGCTCGCCTTCGAGCACCGAATAGCCGTCGCGCGCAATCAGCTTCGACTCCATCTCGAATCCCGCGAGCGTCCGCGCCACGCCGATTCCTTGCTGCATCAGCAGCTTCTCGCGGCCCAGAAACTCGCCTTTTTCCACCTTGCAAATCCACCCGAGATTCGCTTCCCACGGAGTCGTCGTGTCGTCAATCTCATGCCCGTAAAGCGCCATGCCCGCTTCCAGCCGCAGCGTGTTGCGCGCGCCCAGCCCGCACGCCGAGACGCCCAGCTTCTGGCCTGCGTCCATCAAGTGGTCCCAGATTTTCTCCGCGAACTCCGGCGCAAAATAAATCTCGAATCCGTCTTCGCCCGTGTATCCGGTCCGGGCGATGATGCACTGCACTCCGTCCACTTCTCCGCGCGTGAACCAGTAATATTTGATTGGCGCAAGCTGCACGCTGGTGAATTTCTGCAGCAACTCCAGCGCGCGCGGTCCCTGAATCGCCAGTTGCGCGTAGCGCCCGCCTGCATTCTCCACTTCCGCGCCGAATTTGTTGTGCTCCACGATATGCGCGTAGTCTTTGTCCTGGTTGCTCGCGTTCACGCACAGGAAGTAATGCGTATCCGAAAATTTGTGCACCAGCAAGTCGTCGACGAAAGTCCCCTTCGCTGTCATCAGCCCCGAATAGTGCGCCTGTCCCACGGCCAGCTTTGACGCGTCGTTGCACGACACGTGCTGCACCAAATCCAGCGCCCGCGGCCCGCGAATCTCGATCTCGCCCATGTGCGAAACGTCGAACAACCCCACATGCGTCCGCACCGCCATGTGCTCCGCGAGAATGCCCGTGTACTCCACCGGCATGTCCCATCCGCCGAAGTCCACCATCTTCGCGCCCATGCGCCGGTGCTTCGCGTTCAGGGAAGTCTTCTGCAGTTCAGCTTTTGCGGGAGTACTCACGAAAACTCGGCTCGCTTATTCGGAAATCGCTGCGTAAAAAGTTCGTCGCTGCTCACATAAAATATTTTTGCGTCGCGCCGAAACAATTGAACCTAGCATGCACTCGCGGGTGTGTCAATAAAGCCGCATTTGACGTGGTAGGATTCCAGTTTTCCCAACGCTGTCTATCGTGCAGCAGCAGTCCCGAAGACTCCCCAGTTGTCTTTGTACTTTGCTAGGTCATGAGACCAAATCGAATAGAAGATCGAGGACCGCGACCTAGGTGTCGTTCGCATACGGCGAGCCACGACGTGACTTGGCACGACGTAGAGCTCGGGGCCCATCCGCAGCTGTTTCTGATTCTTTTGTCGAAGATTGACGAGCACATATACGTGAGAATCTGATTTCGTTTTTGACGAATGCTTATTGAGCAGCCAAAACGTTGGGCGGCCGGAGTTTGTTTTCACTTGGACGGACCACGCTCGCTTGCATTCTTGATCCGCCACAAGAAGATCTGCGCCGAAGGAGCTGCGAGACGTCGGTGAGACAACAAATCCGCGCTTCGTGAGTTCTGCAGCAACTAAGAAAACACCCTGCATCCCGGTCATTTGTCCTTTCGTCGCCATCAATCCCTCCCGCGGCGGCATAATATACCCGATCCGGAAGTTCGTCGAAGTTGACCCTCGTCGCTTTCTATTGATTCAGGTAATATCGGCGGCGCGTTCTGATGAAACATTGGTCCCGTCGCGATCTTCTGAAGTTCAGCGCGAAGCTTGGCGCGCTCGCGCCCGCTGCCGCGCACGCATTCGCGTCGGAATCGGTGCACGCTTTTCCGGGTGCCCCATCCTTCGCGCAGTCTGCGAAGGGTGGGAACAATCCCTCCCTTCGCGAACGCATCCTCTTCGACTCTGGCTGGCGCTTCCACTTCGGACACGCTTCCGATCCTTCGAAGGATTTCAATTTTGGCGGCGGAGACTACGGCTTCGGCGTCTTCGCGAAGACCGGCTATATTTGTCTTCCCGCTTTTCCCAATTTTGACGACAGCGCCTGGCAGCCCGTCGACCTCCCGCATGACTTCGTCGTCGCTTTGCCGTTTGTCAACGCGCCCGAACTCAACGATTGGGGCTACAAGCCCGTCGGCCGCAATTTTCCCGAAACGAGCATCGGCTGGTATCGCCGCGTCTTCGAAATTCCGCAATCCGACGCGGGCCGCCGCGTCTCTCTCGAATTCGACGGCGTTTTTCGCAACGCTATGGTCATCCTCAACGGGATTTATCTTGGGCGCAATCTCAGCGGCTACGCGCCCTTCCGTTTCGACGTCACCGACTTCGTTTGTCCCGGCGAAAAAAATATTCTCGTCGTTCGCGTCGACGCTACCGAACACGAAGGCTGGTTTTACGAAGGCGGCGGAATCTATCGTCACGTTTGGCTGACGAAAACTAATCCGCTGCACATCGCGCACGAAGGCGTTTACGTCACTTCGCAAATTAGCGGCAACTCCGCGCAGATCTCTGCTGTTGCAGAAGTCGTGAATGACTCGGATACGGAGAAGTCATTTCAATTCGGGCATGCGGTGTTCGATTCCGTAACCAATCGATTTGTCGACGGCATCTCCCAGGTTGTCTCGCTTTCGCCATGGGCCACACAGCAAATTTCACAGACCTTCCACATCGACAATCCATCGCTCTGGTCGCCCGACAATCCACATCTGTATCGCCTCTTCACAGCTATCACAGCCAACCGCGTTCTTCCCAAATGGCGGGAGGTCGCCAGTCTGACAAGCGCGCCACAACTTGACAGCTGCGAGACATATTTCGGCATTCGCTCCATTCATTTCGATGCTGATCACGGCTTTTTCTTGAATGGCCAGCGCGTCGAAATCAAAGGCATGTGTAATCATCAGGACCACGCGGGAGTCGGCTCCGCTCTGCCGGATCGCCTGCAATATTTTCGCATCGCGAAGCTGAAAGAAATGGGCGTGAACGCGTATCGCACTTCGCACAATCCGCCCACGCCCGCGCTTCTCGATGCCTGCGACCGCCTCGGCATGTTGGTGATGGACGAGACGCGCATGTTTTCTTCGAGCTCCGAAGGCTTGAGCCAACTCGAACGCATGGTGCGCCGCGACCGCAACCACCCCTGTATTTTTCTTTGGTCGATTGGCAACGAAGAACCGTTGCAAGGCACGCCGACGGGCGAGCGCATCGCCGCCACGATGATCAATTTAGTGCACAAGCTCGATTCCTCGCGGCCGGTCACTCTCGCGATGAATAACAATTGGGGGCACGGAGCGTCTGCCGCTGTGGACATTCAGGGTTGCAATTATTTCCACAACGGAGACATCGATAAATTCCATTCCGATTTTCCGCGCAAGCCAATCATCGGCAGCGAAGAAGCCAGCGCGATCTGCACGCGCGGAATTTACGCGAACGATCCAGCGCACGGCTTCATGTCCGCATACGATGTGAATACGCCGGGGAGTTACGCTTCCACCGCCGAGCAGTGGTGGAATTTCTTTGCTGCGCGTCCTTTCGCTGCAGGTGCATTTGTCTGGACTGGCTTCGACTATCGCGGCGAGCCTTCCCCTTACAAATGGCCGTGCATCAGTTCGCATTTCGGCGTGATGGACACGTGCGGCTTTCCGAAGGACACGTATTTTTATTATCAGGCGCAATGGAGCGACAAAACCGTTCTGCATTTATTTCCGCACTGGAATTGGCAGGGCAGGGAAGGCCAGCCCATCGCCGTGTGGGTGTACAGCAACTGTGACGAAGTGGAATTGTTTCTGAACGGGAAATCGCTCGGCAGAAAATCGATGCCGCCGCGCGGCCATCTCGAATGGCAGGTGAATTACGCTCCGGGCGCGTTGCTCGCGCGCGGCTACAAAAACGGAAAGCCAATCGCGGAAGAGTCGCGCGAAACAACTGGTTCGCCTGCGCAAATCAAACTCGTTCCGGATCGCGCTTCCATCGCTGCGGATGCGCAGGACGTTTCCGTTATCACAGTGTCTATTCTGGATTCGCAGAATCGCGTTGTGCCCGTCGCAGACAACGAAGTCACTTTTGAAATTGACGGTCCGCGAAAAATTATCGGCGTCGGCAACGGCGATCCATCGAGTCACGAACCTGACAGACCGCCTTCGCAGCTTTACGATTCTCACGGCGCGCTGCTTTTTGCTAGCCACTCGCCACCAGCCACTAGCCACTTGTCTAACGTTGAGCAAGATGCCGTCACACGGAAAGTTTTTAACGGTTTGGCGCAACTCATCGTGCAATCGCAAAATCGCGCTGGCGATATCCGCATTTCTGCAAGGGCGGAGGGATTGTCTCCCGCGTCCATTACCATTCACTTTACCTCTCGCGGCGCGTAGCTGCGCTCAGTCTCATATCGCGTGTCTATATGTGTGGCGAAATGTCCTGTATGCAACCCAATTTGTTTTCCAAACGTCTCTGTTCGTAGCGAAACAATCCCAGGAAAGTGGCTTGCCGCTTC
>DATFQU010000201.1:0-7504 GCA_035264005.1 Candidatus Acidiferrales bacterium | reverse complement strand
ACTTCGCCGATGTAACGCTTGACCACCCTTCCATCGCGCGAAATCAGAATGCTTGTGGGATACCCAATCAGTCCGCCAAATTTTTCCTGAATATCGAGATTTGCCAGCACAATCGGATAACTCATCGTCGACTGCTTGCCGTCAACGTTAAACTCCGTTTTTTGCACCCACGGAGCTACTACGGGCTTTCCTTGGACATCGATCGCCGCGCCGAGAATCGTAAATCCCTGAGTCGCATACTGATTCTGGAACGCAATGAGCCACGGAATCTCTTCGCGGCACGGCTCGCACCACGTCGCCCAGAAATTCACCAGTACAACTTTGCCTTTCAGGCTGTACAGCGGCAGGTTCCCCCCTTGCAGCTCCGGGAACGTTACGTCCGGCTCTTCCGGCTTGTTCGCGTTCGGAGACGCTTTTCCCCCTGCGTGCGTAGAGGCGGTTTGTTTGCATCCCGCGAGCGTGAAAAGCAGCGCGATGACAGCTGCGCTCGCTCTCCATCGCGGAATCATCCGAGTACTCACTGAAGTTTCTCCTTACCGCGAGAAATAGTTCAGAAATGCCAGTTTACCTGAAAGCCACGTCAGCCGGTTCATGAAAATCAGCACACCGACAGCGACCAACAGCGCGCCGCTCAAGACTTCTACCAGGTGAATATGCTTGCGGAAGCGCTGATAGAATTTCAGAAACTGTCCAATGCCAATCGCTGTCAGCAGGAACGGAATCGCCAATCCCGCAGAGTACGCCATCAACAGAAAAACACCTTTCGTAACTGTTTCTTGAGCAGCCGCTAGGATCAATACAGCCGACAGGATCGGCCCAATGCACGGCGTCCAGCCAAACGCAAACGCGAAGCCCATCAAAAATCCGCTCACAACTCCCGGCTTTCCTCCCATGTTTCGGAAATGGACATCGCGGTTTAGCCATCTGGTCAGTGCAGGACCCAGCAGAAAAATCAGCGAAACGGCGATCAAATGCACCGGCCGCAACTCTCCGAGCCCGTCGGGCGCTGCAAACATCATCACGATAGCTCCTGCTACCAGCAGTCCCCCAATCACGAATCCAACGCGCAACGAAATTTTTCCCAGCCATCCTAGGAGGTGCAGCCCGAATAGCAAAATCAGGCCGCCTGCAAGCGGCGTAAGAACGCTTCTGTGACTCTGCAAGAAAGTTCCAACGGCGCTGGCCGATGCGCCGAAGCTCACGAACACGATCGAGAACCCGATCACGAACGCCACTGCAGACCTGAGCAACTCTCCGCGCGGACCCTGCCCTTGCCGCAGCTGGTCGACGCCGACGCCCGAGAGCATCGACACGTATCCCGGCACAAGCGGCAAAACGCACGGCGACAGAAACGAAATGACGCCTGCGCCCAGCGCTCCAAGTGCGTTCGCATTCACGCCAGTTGCCATCACTATTTCACCTACGCTTTCCATCCGCTCGTTGGATGTGCTTGTGACCTCGGTGGGTTCATCCCGGATGCCGCAAATGCCATTCTGTCGCTTGTTCGTATGCGAATGCAATTCCGAGCAGCTTCGCTTCGCTCCATTCAGGCCCATGCAGCGCCACGCCAATCGGCAATCCGCTTCGCGTAAATCCGCAGGGGATCGTAATCACAGGGAATCCCGTAAAGTTCGCTGGCCGGTTCGTCCGCACCAGCGCGCCGCGCACTGGCTGTGATTCTCCTCCGATTGTTACTGAATTCGCGCCGATCCGTGGCGCTGCCACCGGCGTAGTCGGAGCAATAATCGCATCTACGCTCTCGAACGCCTTGCGAAAATCCTCGCGAACTTGCTCGCGAATCTGCTGCGCCTTCAAGTAATCAACCGCGCGCACGGCGCTGCCCATCTGTAAACGCCCTCGCACGTCCTCCCCGTAATCCGCTGCGCGCGCTGGAAAATATCCCTGGCTTTCGTGATATTCCGTCGCCTCTGCCAGAGCGACTTGCGTGCTCGGTTCGGTCGATTCCTCTACGTGCGGCAGAGAAACTTCTTCAATTCGCGCGCCCATCTTCTCGAATTGCCGCGCTGCGTCTTCGACCGCTCGCTTCACTTCGTCGTCAACACGGCTGAAATAATAATCCCGCGGCCATCCCAGCCGGAATCTCGCGCGGCGTCTCTTCGCTCTTGAAGCCGCTCGCACAACTCCTTGAAAAGTTCCGCCCCGCTTATCGCAGCCACAAATCGCATCCAGCATGATCGCCGCGTCTTCAACCGTTCGCGCGATCGGACCCACGTGATCCAGCGTCACCGCGAGCGGTATCACGCCATTACAGCTTACGCATCCAAACGTCGGCTTGAATCCAACTGCTCCGCAAAAAGACGGCGGGATCCGAAGCGAGCCTCCCGTATCTGTTCCCACCGACGCGAATCCCATTCCTGTGGCCACGGCTACTGCCGAACCACCGCTCGAGCCTCCCGCCATGCACTGCACATCCCACGGGTTACGCGCGGCTCCATAATGCGGATTCTCTGTCGTGATTCCATACGCAAACTCATGCAGGTTCGTTTTTCCCAGCAGCACCGCTCCAGTCTTCCTTAATCTTGCAGCCGCATCCGCATCGGAGCTTGGAACGAAATCTTTTAGTATTTTCGAACCTGCCGTCGTACGCACCCCCTTCGTCCAAATGTTGTCCTTGAGCGTGATCGGAATCCCGTGAAGAAGCCCTTTGTGCTTTCCGCGCCCGATATCGCGTTCCGCTGCCTTGGCCTCGCGCAGCGCTCGCTCCGCGGTCACGGTGATGAAGGCGTTCAACCGCGGATTCAGTTGTTCTATGCGCGAAAGCGCGCTCTCCGCCAGTTCAACGGGCGACACTTTCTTTCGGCGCAGCTGCGCTGCCGCTCGCGCAATCGTCCAATACGCTGATTCGTCGCTCATCCCGCCTCAGAAAATGCTTTGCTGCCTACGGATATTTCCAAACGAGCCGATATTCGCGATGCGAAATACCACGCCCCACTCGTTTTCATTCCTTACTGTTCCGAGAGAAAGCCGCTGGTATTCGAGTCCGATGCCGCAGCATGTTCCGTTATAAGAAACCTGTGCTACCTGGTTCTCGAACACAGCTTGGCTTATGTCATAGCTGAACCCGGCCTCGGTGTTCCATCCCCGCCGGGTCAAGTCGCCATATCCAAAAAGCGCGCGAACCTGGTTCGAGTATGGTTCGAAGACCGGCGGAGTCGTTGGCGACACTGGCGGAATATTGATCGTCGAAAAATGTGCTAGCGTGAGGAACGTCTCTTTGTACGGCTTCATTTTCACTAAAGTTCCAATCGCCGTCATTTGCCCGCGTTTTGGATCGAAATCGACTCGGAACTCGGTGTCGAAATGTCCTCCCGGTTCCAGGCGCAGGTCGCTGATAATCGGCGAAAATCGGTGCAACGTGTCCGCGAACGCGAAGGGTGTCAGGGAGTCCAGCGCCTGAAACACGTTTCGTCCTCCCAGCGCCAGCGCACCGCCAAACGTCGGGTCGATATAATATTTTTGCCGCAAATCCCAGCTGACCAATTCCTCGGAATCACTGTCGCCCGTTCGCCGAAACAATCGCTGGGTGATGCCGTATTGAATGTCGTTCGTATCCGTCAGTGTGTCGTCTTCGTCAAACAAAGGCGTTCTCGCAAAATCGTTCACGCCATTTACGTAGTGGTATTCGAACTCCGGCTCAATTGTGTGTCGCCACTTTGTGTTTCCGTTATTCCACGTGCGTACGAGCGCGGGGGGCGCTACTTGCAACGAAAATTCTGTCGTCGTGCGCACAAACGCCTCATCCGCAAATTCGCCATTCTCCAACTGCCCTCCGTAGCGCGTCGACCGCACCGTGAACGTCGGCGTCACATTGAGCCACGGATCTAGATGCAACGCCGCTGTCACGCTTGGCGCAAATTCCATCCGCGACACGAACGAAGGCGTGCTGAACTGTGGGAAAACGTTGGACTCGCGGTGGACAGCGTCCGCGAACGCGTCGAAACTGAAATAGATCGGCAGATTCTGCCAGGGTGCATGTTCCACCGAACTGGCGCGAATCTCCGGCGCGGTGCGAATGTCGATCGACGTATCCGGCGACGCGCTCAGAAAATTCTTGTAACTCAAAGCCGCGAGGCTCAGCGTGAAGCCGTCTGTGTTTTTCGTCAAAAACGTCGTCGTTCGCACTTCGGAGTTCACCGCTTGCGCAAACGTCTCGGCGAACGCCAGCCGGAAAGTCAGCGATGACAATTGGTCTACGTCCGCAACCGCGCGCCAGCCGTCTGGCAGCAGCGCGTCAAAGAACAAACGGTCCTCATGCCCTCCCTGTTTCGTTAACGTTCCGTCCGGCCCGGGAATTCCGCGGTCAATCACGCCAAAATAACTCGCGTTTAACGTCGCGTTTTCCCAAGGTTTCATGCGAAGTTCGCCATTCTGGCTCCAGCCTCGTCGGCTCAGGTATTGCGCGCCGAGCGTGGTATCCATCCAATCTGTCGGCGCCCAATAAAACGAATCTCCAAAAACATAACCTTTCGTCGTTGAGTGCGTGGCATCGGGAACCAGAAAGCCGGTCTCGCGCAGCTTCTGTCCTGCCGGCATCGATGCGCGGGGAAGATAAATCACGGGAACATAGAACAAATGAAACGTCGCGTTCTCGAGCGTCACCGATTTTTCCAAATGGACCACAGCGCGCGGCGCGTAGAATTTCCACTTTGGACGGTTCGGCTTGCATACGGTTAGCCAGGCGTGCTTCACAACGAACGTTTCCGCGTCCGTCCTCTCCACTTCCGTCGCCGCGAACGTCAACGGATTCGGGCTAACTAAGACGTTGGGATTGGCAACATGTTGCGCTTTCACCGTGCCCTTTACGTTTTGAAACGTTCCGCGTTCGGTCTCGAAATTATAATTTGCGCTGTCGGCTTCGAGGTGCTGGTTCTGATGATCGAACTGGATGTGCCCGCGCGCTTCGGCCACTTTTGTCTGCTCGTTGTACTCCACGCGGTCCGCTCGCAGGATCACGTCTTCATACTGAATACTCACGTTGCCGTCAGCAAAGAAGACCTTGGCCGATTCTCTCTGTGAGTCGGCTTTGAGCGTAAATTCGCCTCTTTTCGTGACCAGGTGCGTGACGGTTTCACTCTGTTGCGGCGCACGCGCGTAGGCCGCGACGGAAATCGCCGCTATCAGTGCCAGCAACACCACGCTCCGGCTTATTTGATGGTTCCGGCCCAAAAAGTTTGCGTCCATCCAGTCCGGCATCGCGTCGAAGAGAGTCCCAAAGCCTAACATGCTCGCCAAACCCCGCAAAGAAATGGCGTCTCGGTGGCCTCCGCTCCGGTTATCCATTTAGCGACCCTGCGTTGATTTTGCGTCTCATGCGTTTCGGAATCTGTTAGGATGCTCTCGTCCGCCAGTCTTCGGTCCGCAGCGCAAAACGAACCGAGTGATTCAGGTCTGCTCGCAATGTGGCGCGGTAACGAACCAAGACGTGGAAGTGTGCCCGTTTTGTGAAGCTCACCTCACCGCTTCCCAGCCCTTTTCCCCTGTTGCCGTATCTTCTTCCGACGAGCCCGAGTGGCGCCGCGAAGTCGCTCGCCGCCTGGAAGTCTACCGATCGCGCCGCCACGAAAAAACTCCCGCCGAATCCCAATCCGTCCTCTCTTTTGCGAGTGAACCTCCTCCTCCCGCGGTCATCACCACCGCCGTTGCTCCGCGAACCATCGCGCGCATCCGGCCCACTCAGCATGTTGAAATTCATGTCTCGCAACCGCAACTCGATTTTTCCGTCGTCGAGACTCATCGCGCTCGTCCCGCCACCGCATCCTTGCCTGTCGCCGATTTAAGCACGCGCCGTCTGGCAGGTTTGCTGGATGCCGCCGTCGTTGCCGCCGTATTGGGCGGCTTCTTCGCGATGTTCCGCTCGCTGGGCGGCCAGTTGGGATTTTTGAAGATCAATTTCGCAATATACGCCGGCATCTTCTTCCTAATCTACATCCTCTACTTCGGCCTCTTTACGCTACTTTCCGGAACGACCCTTGGGATGCAGATGCGCGGCCTTTCGGTGGTTGCGATGGACGGCGGACTTCCTGAGACGCGCCACTTGGTCTGGCGGAGCGTGGGCTATTTCCTTTCCGGCGGCACGCTTCTTCTCGGTTTTCTTTGGGCGCTCTGGGATGAAGACCGCCTCACCTGGCAGGATCGTATCTCGCACACTTACATCACAGCAGCTGCCGTCGACGAACACTCCCCCGACTGATAATCTCCAACTCCGCCATAAGAATCGCCGCTATAATTGTGCTAGGGAGCTGCTCGGCGAATATTTATGACCAAGCACGGATTCATCAACCAAAAGCTCGGCAAAAACAACAGCCGCCGCACGGCCCTGCTGAAATCCAAACAGCCATCCTCATCTAAACCCTGGGCATCGAAGCCTTTGGACGCGAAAGGCAAGCCGCACAAGCACTAAACGTGCGCGGAATGCTATAATCTTTGAGCATTTCAGTCCGGATGGGCCTAAAGCGAAGGCATAGGAAGAAGCCATGAATTCATTTTGGAAAAAAGCCGTAGTTGTCCTCTCGATTCTGATTTTTGCTTACGTAGCCGTTGGCTATGTCCGCGGCAAGACCACCGATAGATCCTACGCCTCGCTTACTGTCTACAGCGAAGTTCTGAATTACATCCAGGACGAGTACGTCGATAATCCCGACATTCATAAGGTCACTTCCGGCGCCCTCCACGGACTGTTGGATTCCCTCGATCCTCAATCCTCATACTTGAGTCCGATGGAGTACGCTGATTACGAAAAGAAGATCGGCGACAAGACGCGCGGCCAAGTCGGTGCGTTCCTTTCCAAACGCTTTGGTTACGTCGTCGTCGTATCCGTCCTTCCCGATAGCCCCGCGCAAAAGGCTGGCCTCCTCGATGGCGATCTGCTCGAGTCCATCGCGGATATTTCAACCACGGAAATGTCTATCAATCAGGCGCAAGTTTTGCTCACTGGCGATCCTGGCCAGACCGTGAAGTGCGAAGTGATTCGCCGCGGGAAGACCGAGCCTTTCGACGTAACCATGACCGACGCCAAGCTCCAGCCGCCGCGCCTCTTGCAGGAACAAATGCAGAATGGCATTGCCTACCTGCGCGTCTCCGCATTTGAATCCGACACGGCTCGTCAGATTCGCGACAAACTTCAGCAGTTCCAGCGCCAGGGCGCCAAGAAGCTTATTCTCGATTTGCGTGACTCCGCCACTGGTTCCGAGAGCGAAGGAGTGGACACCGCCCAGCTCTTTCTTTCTTCCGGCACAATCGCCACGCTGAAAGGCCAGACCGTCGCCGCGCAAACCTTCTCCGCTGATCCTTCAAAAGTGGTCTGGAAAGAGCCGATGACTGTCTTGATCTCGAACGGCACTGCTGGCCCCGCAGAAATCCTCGCCGCCGCCATCGCCGATAACCATCGTGGTGACACCGTTGGCGAAACCACTTTCGGCACCGCTTCGCAGCAAAAGGTCATTCCTCTCGATGACGGCGCTGCGCTGATTCTCACCGTGGCGAA
>DATFQU010000200.1:0-4848 GCA_035264005.1 Candidatus Acidiferrales bacterium | reverse complement strand
AAGGCCGGCGTGCGGGGCTTCGCGGCGTAACAGACGCGCGCAAAAAGAGTGAAACGTGGAAATCCAAATGTCCGAAGCGTCATGCCCGCTGGCGCGAACTAGGTCAGCAATGCGGCGGCGCATTTGCTCGGCGGCTTTGTTGGTGAATGTTACGGCGAGGATGTTGTGTCCCGGGATTCCTTGTTCGAGCAGATGCGCCACACGATAGGTAATGACGCGAGTTTTGCCTGTGCCAGCGCCAGCAAGAACAAGCACCGGACCATGGACGGCAGTAACGGCTTCGCGCTGCCGAGGGTTGAGTTCGTCGAGTAGAGACATCGTTTCCGAGAACAATCTCCGAAATTGAAAGTGAATTTTATCTGAGCGAGCGCGATTGGGCAAATCGCAGCGGCGAGAGTGCTTTTTAGGGTTCAGTGCGATTGCTTCGGCCCGAGAGGGACTTCGAAGTAAATCATCTCCGTGTCCGAGGTGACGGATTTCGCATCGGGAAGGTAGAGCGTCGCGTTTGGCACGGCGTCGAAATGATTGTTCACATCGAAAAACACGAAGCCGTGAATCGTGCCATTTGGCGGAACGACATCGGCTTGCAGCGCGAGCGGTTCGAGCTTGTCTTTAACATCGCGGGCCTTGCTGTCGTCGCCCGGCGGAGAGATAGAAGGGAACCTGCGGGGCCTTGGCACGGAGGGGCCTTGTGGATGCGCGATTTGCCGCGCTGCTTCGGCCAGGGAAAGAGGCGGCAAGTGAAAACGCTGACCGTTCGGCTCGTCAATGTCCACTCGAAGCGTGGAGAGATCGACGTGAATCGGAATGTTCGTATCATTCTTGAACGAGACGTCGATGGCGAGAATGCCGGCCTTGTAGGGATCGGCTTTTTCGAATTTCGCTTTTGAGCGGTCGGCGTCCGAGTAGGGATCGGCAGAAACAGTGAGGCCCTGATGCGAATCTTTTCCGACCCACGGCGGAGCCGTGTGCGCCGCAGGTTGAGGCAGCTGAAACGGAGCCAGGGGAATCAAAGCCAGGTTAGAGAGCAGGAGCAAAGCTCGCTTCATTTCGTGTCCATAGATGCAATCGCCACAGGAAACGTTGTGGGTTTCGCCCTTCGGATGACACTATAATACGAATCTTGCAGCAGGCTGCCTTTGCGGAGGCGCCGGCCCCACCTCATGTACCTTTTGTACAGCATTGTGACGGCAATCGGTATGGTGCTGCTCGCACCGTACTTTGTATTGCAGGGACTGCGGCGGGGGAAATACCTATGGAACGTTCGCGAGCGAATGGGCTATTTGCCGGAGGCGTTGGCGCGAAATGTGCAGCCCCATACGTCGATTTGGGTTCACGCAGTTTCCGTGGGCGAAGTGCTGGCGAGCCAGCCGGTAGTTGATGGACTGAAGGAACAATTTCCGGAATGCGCGGTTTTTCTATCCACGACGACGATAACAGGGCAGGAGCTTGCACGGGAAAGAATCCGGAGAGCGGACAGAGTTTTTTATTTTCCGTTTGATTGGCCGTTGCCGGTGCGACGGGCGTTCGAAAGAATTCAACCTAGGCTGGTGGTGATCCTCGAAACGGAAATCTGGCCAAATTTCTTGCGTGAGGCGAGGCGCGCCGGCGTGCCGGTTGTTTTCGTCAACAGCCGGATTTCCGAGCGTTCCGTTCGGCGATTCCGAAGGTTCCAGCGGTTCGTCGACGGATTTTTCAGGCGCGTTTTGGAAAATGCCAGTTTTTTCCTGGCTCAAAGCGAGCAAGACGCCGAGCGATTGAAGGAGATGGGCGCATCCGCGGAGAAAATCGAGGTCACTGGGAATTTGAAGTATGACATCGAACCGCCGGCGCAGAGCGTGTTCGGCACCTGGCTCGCGGAGCAGATTGCGAGTCAGGAGAGATGGCCAGTGTTCGTTGCAGGGAGCGTCGTTGCGGGCGAAGAGGAAGCCGTGCTTGCAGCGTATGACATCGTTCAGCGCCAATGGCGTCGCGCGCTGTTGATTCTGGCGCCGCGAAAGCCGGAGCGGTTCGATGTGGCTTCGGAACTCGCGACTCAGAGCGGCTGGACAGTTGTGCGCCGCAGCACAGTCGACATGAACGTGCCGCTCGATGAAAATTGCGACGTGCTGATTCTTGATTCAATCGGCGAGCTTGCCGGTTTGTACGCCTTAGGAGATGGAGTTTTTGTCGGAGGATCGCTCGTTCCGTCGGGCGGGCACAATATTTTGGAGCCAGCGTGGTTTTGCAAAGTGCCGATTTTCGGGCCGTCCATGGAAAACTTTCGCGAAATCGCGGCAAGATTTTCCGGCGCCGGTGCAGGAATACAGGTTAGAACTGGCGACAGGCTCGGCAATGCTTGGGCGGAATTGATTGCCGATTCGTCGCGCCGCGAGCAAATGGGGCAAAAGGCGCGCGCGCTGGTCGAAGCAAACCGGGGCGCAACGGCACGGTCGCTGGAGCGGATCGCCCGGATTCTCGAATCGCAGCGAGGCGACGCGTGACGCCAACAGAAGTGCTCTTGTGGCCTGCGTCGGTGCTGTATGGCGTAGCCTCGGGCGCACGCGCATGGGCCTATCGCACGGGAGTAGTGAAGCAGAAACGGTTGCGGGAGGTGGTTGTCAGCGTAGGAAACATCACGACAGGCGGAACGGGCAAGACGCCGATGGTTCTGTGGCTTGCGGAGAGGTTCCTGGCGAATGGCAAAAAAGTAGGATTGCTTTCACGAGGATATCGACCGTTGCCCTCCGCAACGCAGTCTAATGCAGATTCGGACGGATGGAATGACGAAGTGGCGTTGCTTCACGGAAGGCTGGGAACACGCGTCGAGCTTGGAGTGGGAGCGAATCGCTTCGAAAAGGGAAAAGAGCTCGAAAGCCGGGGAGTGGAATGGTTCATCTTGGATGATGGATTTCAACACTTGCATCTCGCGCGCGACGTGAACATCGTGATGATTGACGCCACGAAGCCGTTCGGCGGGGGACACGTTTTGCCCTCCGGAAGGCTTCGCGAGCCGGTCTCGGCGCTGCGCCGCGCGGACATTGTGGTAATCCATCGCGCTGAAGAGCGAGTGCCGGCAATCGAAGCGGTGGTTCGGAGATACTCAGCCGCACCGATATACCTTTCGCAGACTAAACTGCTGGGGTTGAAAGAGTATCGAGGGAGCGATACTGCGACGCCTCTCGCCGCTGGAACGAAATTGTTTGCTTTCTGTGGAATCGGCAACCCTTCGGCGTTTTTCGCCGATCTTAAGAAATGGGGCATCACGCTGGTTGGGTACGAGGTTTTTCGCGACCACCACAGGTATACGAACGCTGACATGGCGCGTTTGGAGGGAGCAGCTCGCGCCGCGGGAGCGGACGCACTGGTTTGCACAGAAAAAGATACTTATGATTTGGCTTCCGACGTGAAGATTGGGCTTCCGATTTACTTTTGCCGTATCGGATTGAAGTTCAACGACGAAGAGGGATTGTGGCGTGAGATTTTGGCCGTGATCGAGAAACGAAAGCCAGGGCGAACGGCATGAAGATTCTCGTTCGCGCGACAAATTGGGTCGGCGACGCGATCATGTCGATTCCTGCGCTTTACGCAATTCGACAACGCTGGCCGGACGCGCAAATCACGATCCTGGCCCGTCCGGGCGTCGCGGAACTTTACAGCGGGCAGCCGTTCGCGGACCGCGTGATGTCATTCAGCACCGTGTCGCGAAGCCCTGCTCTGATGGAGCGGGCTGCCGTTGGTCTCCGCGCGGAGCAATTTGACTGTGCCGTTCTGCTGCAGAATGCGTTTTCGGCTGCGTGGCTCGTTTGGCGGGCGAAGATTGCGGAGCGCATTGGCTATGCGCGCGATGGGCGCGGGATTCTGCTGAGCCGAGCTGTGAAGGTTCCGAAGAAAGGCGAGATTCCGGCGCACGAGTCCCTCTACTACTTGGAGTTGCTGCGTCGTGCAGGCTGGCTTGAAAATATTCCCGCAGTTGCGCGGATTTCTCTCATGCTTGAGTCCGGTGTCGCTGAAGCGGCCGAGGCGCGACTTCGCGAGGCAGGCGTGCGCGCTGCGGCGAAACGAATCGCGGTTGCGCCGGGCGCAGCTTACGGCTCCGCGAAATGCTGGCCGGCCGATCGCTTTGCGGCAGTTGCCGATGCGCTCGTTGATGAATTTAACGCGGATGTGATACTTTTCGGCGCGAGTTCGGAAATTGAGATTTGCGACCAAATCGCTGATCGAATGCGCCATCGTCCCGTAGTCCTTGCTGGCCAAACGTCAATGGGCGAACTCCCTGCGTTGTTTTCGCGCTGCTCTTTATTTGTTGGGAATGATTCAGGAGCGATGCACGTCGCAGCCGCTGTCGGCGTGCCGGTTGTCGCAGTTTTTGGATCCACGGATCCGCAAGGTACGGCTCCTGTGACGACGCGTAGAACGCTCGTTCAACACAAAGTGGCATGCAGCCCGTGTTTCCTGCGCGAATGTCCGATTGACCATCGCTGTATGGAGCGTGTTCCGGTCGAGGACGTGCGCCAGGCAGCCGCGAAGTCGTTGGAGCAAACTAGCAATGCCTGATCGCGCAAAAAGACAGGCGGTGTTTCTGGATCGCGACGGGACGATCTCGGAAGAGATGGGGTACGCGAATCATCTGAGCCGTTTTTCCGTGTTTCCGTACGCTCCTGCGGCGATTCGTCGTCTGAATGAAGCAGGCTTGCCGGTGATCGTGGTCACGAATCAATCGGGTGCAGCGCGTGGCTTCTTCCCGGAATCGCTGATTCAGGAAATTCACGCAAAGATGGAAGCCGAGCTTGCAGCGGGAGGGGCGCACGTCGATGGCATTTATTTTTGCCCGCACATTCGCGACGACAATTGCAATTGCCGCAAGCC
>DATFQU010000199.1:0-2933 GCA_035264005.1 Candidatus Acidiferrales bacterium | reverse complement strand
AAGTCTGCGATATGCCTTGAACGTTGATCAGGGAATTGCAGCTGGAGCTACCGTGATTGCCTTTTTTGCGCTTTCTTTGGTTAAGCTGTTTGGCAAAACGAAGGATTCGATGGAAGCGGAGCGCGAGAGGCGCTCTTTCCTCAATCGCGTGGGCCGCATCGTTGACGGCCAGGTACTTGAAATCGTTGAAGCCTCAGCCGACCAATCGGCTTCGAACTCAGGGCTTTTCGGCAAACGTCATACAGAAAGAGCTAAAGCGCCAAATCACAAAATGCTGCTCTACACGTACGCGATTTCCGGCGTGACCTACGAGGCCGCGCAAGACATCAGCGGACTCGAAGAGCAGGCTTGCCTTGAGCGTGTTGTTGCCGGCCAGCCCGTCGGCGTGAAGTATGATCCGGCAAATCCCAGCAACTCGATTCTGATCGCAGACGATTGGTCGGGCCTGCGCTGAATTAACCGCCACTCGCAGTCCGAGATTCCTCTTCTTCTCTGTACCTTCCTATGGCACGCTAACTCTCCGGACGATGCCTAAAGACAAACATCATCACGATCCGCTTGAAGAGCTAAGGCGCAGAAGCGCAGAAGCGGAAGCAGGTGGCGGAGCCGAACGCCGCGAGCGTCAGCATCGTGAAGGCAAGCTGAGCGCACGCGAGCGCATCGAGCTGCTTCTGGATGAAGGCACATTCGAGGAACTCGACAAATTCGTCAAGCACCACTGCACGGATTTCGGCATGGCGGAGCAGAGGCCCTCAGGCGATGGATTTGTTTGCGGCTTTGGGCGTATCGACGGACGGCTCGTGTACGTTTTCGCCCAGGATTTCACGGTCTTCGGCGGTTCTCTTTCCGAGGCCAACGCCGGCAAAATAACCAAGATCATGAAGCTCGCCATGAGCAATGGCGCGCCGGTGATCGGCCTCAACGATTCCGGTGGTGCAAGAATCCAGGAAGGCGTGAAGTCGCTCGCGGGATACGCAGACATTTTCCTGTTGAATACGCTCGCAAGCGGCGTCATTCCACAAATCAGTGCAGTCATGGGGCCATGCGCCGGCGGCGCCGTCTATTCGCCCGCAATTACAGACTTCATTTTCATGACCGAGAAGGCGTCGTACATGTTTGTGACCGGGCCTGATGTGATCAAGACCGTCACGCACGAGGAAGTTACGAAGCAGGAACTCGGCGGAGCGATGACGCACAACGCCAAAAGCGGCGTCGCGCATTTTATGGCCAGCGACGACAAGGAATGTCTAGCTATGGTTCGTGAACTGCTCAGCTTCCTGCCCTCGAACAATCTTGAGGATCCACCGAGGCGTGCAACCGAAGATCCCGCGGCACGCAGCGAATCCTCCCTCAACTCCATCGTTCCCGAAGATCCCATGGTTCCATATGACATCAAGGATGTGATCCACTCCATCGTGGATGACGAATATTTTTTCGAAGTGCATGAGCATTTCGCAAAAAATCTCGTGGTTGGTTTTGCGCGCCTCGACGGCTGCCCCGTCGGAATCGTCGCGAATCAGCCCGCCTTTCTCGCGGGCGTGCTGGACATTAATGCTTCCGTGAAGGGAGCGCGCTTCGTACGCTTTTGTGACGCTTTCAATATCCCGCTGATTACTTTCGAAGACGTCCCGGGCTTCCTTCCCGGTACGCAGCAAGAGTATGGCGGCATTATCAAGCACGGCGCGAAGCTATTATTCGCATTCGCTGAGGCGACAGTTCCCAAGATTACCGTCATCACGAGAAAGGCCTATGGCGGCGCCTATTGCGTCATGTCGTCCAAGCACATTCGCACGGATATAAATTTCGCCTGGCCTACCGCAGAGATCGCTGTGATGGGTCCGGAGGGCGCGGTGAATATCGTGTACAAGCGCGACCTGGAACGCGCGCCAAATTCGGAACGGGAGCGCCTGCGCAAAGAAAAAACCGCAGAGTTTCGCGAACGCTTTGCGAATCCTTACGTTGCCGCCGAGCGGGGCTACGTCGATGCAATCATCATTCCTGCAGAAACGCGGCCCAAGCTGATCGCCGCGCTCCACTCGCTCGAAAACAAGCGTGACTCCAATCCGCGCAAGAAACACGGCAATATTCCGCTGTGACCTGCATGCTAGAATTCTCTCCGGCTTCTTGCAATGTTTAAGAAAATCCTGATCGCGAATCGTGGTGAGATCGCCGTGCGCGTCGAGCGCGCCTGCCGTGAAATGGGAATTCGTTCGGTAGCCGTCTTCAGCGATGTTGACCGCGCGAACCTGCACGTGCGCCTGGCCGACGAAGCGTATCGAATCGGTCCCGCGCCGTCCCGCGAAAGTTATCTGGTCATCGACAAAATCATCTCCGTTGCAAAGTCCGCTGGTTGCGATGCTCTGCATCCGGGCTACGGGTTCCTCGCGGAAAACCCGAACCTTGCGCGAGCCTGCGCGCAGGCGGGCATTGTGTTTATTGGCCCCTCGCCGGAAGCAATGGAACACCTCGGTTCAAAGACCGCCGCACGCCAGCTCGCGCGGAAAGTAGGAGTCCCGACGGTCCTTGGCACGCTCGAACCGATCGTGCAAATCGATGAGGCGCGAAAAACTGCGAAGCAGATCGGTTTTCCTGTAGTGCTGAAAGCCGTCGCGGGCGGCGGCGGGAAAGGAATGCGTCTGGTCGAGCGCGATGACCAGCTCGTGTCCGCCTGGCGAGACGCTTCGTCCGAAGCAGCTAGTTCCTTCGGCGACGGGAGCCTCTACCTCGAAAAATTTCTGCTGCGGCCACGCCACATCGAAATCCAAGTGCTCGGCGATCATCACGGCAATGTTGTGTACTTAGGCGAGCGCGAATGTTCTGTGCAGCGGCGCTATCAGAAAGTCATCGAGGAAGCGCCATCTGCAATCATGACGCCGGACCTCCGCGGCGCGATGGGAGAAGCTGCAGTGAAGCTGGCCAGCGCGGGAAACTAC
>DATFQU010000198.1:0-4002 GCA_035264005.1 Candidatus Acidiferrales bacterium | reverse complement strand
CTTCGCCGCCACGAATTCCTTGTGAACGACGAATTCACCAATGCCCGTGAACACGCCCGGGAACGTCTCGAGCACTCTGCGGATATGATCCGCCGCATACATGTCCGTTGGGTTGAAGCCGGTGATCATGGGATCAAAACGTGCCTGCTGCTCTTTGGTCAGCGACTTATATGCCATAGCGATTGAAGCGTCGGTAAACGAGTAGTAGTACAACGGAGCGTCAGAGTGCAGGTAATACGTCGGGGCACGGTCGCCGTCAGTGCGGTACGACCACTGTTGCTGCAGCGGAACGCCGAAGATGGCCACGCGACCAGCTTTGGTCCCCATCATGTTCAAGAACTCGTGGATGTTCGGGCCCTCTTGAATATTGTTGGTCAAATGAAAATGGGAATCGTTGAATTCATAATTGTTCGTCTGCGAGCGCGCCGGGCAAACGCAGACAAGAAAGAGCACGGTGATCAACGCAACAAGCAGCCAGGGCCGCGCGCATTGTACGAGTACGCATTTCATGCGAAACAGTATCCGGAATGAGCGTCGCCTTTTCAATGGAAAGCCGGAATCTTCTTTTGACTTCAATAGCCGGATGGACATATGCGGTTGGCACCTTGGACAAACGGCGTCGTGGAAAGCAAATACTGTTCTGGGCGGATAGTCGGCAACCCTTCCATTAGCCGATTACGGAGGAGTTGCTCGTCGCTCGCCGATTGTGGGGTTGTACTACGGCCACTTCGCGACTAGTTTTCGAATGGTGTTCGTGCCGCGAATCGTAAACGGCACGCGGAGTACCTTCGCGAGGGGCACAGTCGCGAAGAGCGATGTGCCTGGCTTCTTGCGACGCCACCAGTAAATCTCACGTCCACGGACGCGAAACCTATCGGTTTCGGTCTGCAGCGCTAGGAGCTTCGCCTTGGACCGCCCATCGAGCTTGTTCGCAAGCAGAATGATATTGAGATCTGCACCGCGGGTCTCTGAATCTTCGAAGCGCTCCAAGGATGCGATTTCCTTCAACTCTGCATGGGTCCTTACGAACACGGGCACCATGTAGCCTAAAGCTTGTTGGAGTGTGCGTTCGATCTTCCGTTCGAGCGCTCCAATGTCCTGGGCTCGCGTTTCAAACACGACGTTCCCGCTTCCGAGGAACGTTGCAACTCCGGAAAAACCGAGCGATTCGAAAGCATGGCGCAGTACGTCCATTCTGACGACCCGTCCCGGACCGGCGTTAATAGCTCGCAGGAATGCGAAAAGCTGAGGCATGTCGCGGTTCGATTAACTTCGAAACGGCTCGGCGTCGAAGCCTGCCAGCTTACAACCAGTCAATGAATGCGGGCTAGCAATATGCCTCATCCTGTTTGGAATGGCGTTTGACCCTTTCCGTCAGTGGTGTAGACAGAAGGCCCGCGACGCCCGAGTGGTCGGCAACCCTTCCTTTATCCTATCAGGGAAGAGTTGCGCCGTGACTGTTCCGAAGAAGAACGCGGTCTGGGCTATTCGTACCGCAGCGCAACCATCGGGTCGACGCGCATGGCGCGACGGGCGGGAATGCAGCAGGCGGCGAGTGCGATGATCATTAGCAAGCCCGCGACGGATACGAAAGTTATTGCGTCGGTCGGCCTCACGCCATAGAGAAGGGTGGCCATTAGCCGCGACAGGATCAGCGCTCCGAGGATGCCGATGGCAGAGCCGGTTGCTGCGAGCAGCAGGCCCTGGCGTAGCATGAGCAGCAGCACGTCGGTCGTTTTCGCGCCCAGCGAAATGCGGATGCCGATTTCATGCGTGCGGCGCGAGACGCTATAGCTCATCACGCTGTAAATCCCAACGGCGGACAGCAAGAGAGCCAGGCCAGCGAAAGCGGCGAGCAGAAGCATGGTGAAGCGTTGCGGAGTAAGCGAAAGAGCGACCATATCGTTCATCGTCTGGATACCGAGAAGGGGCACCTCCGCATCCACCTCGTGGATGGCGTTCGAGACGGCTGGAACGCTGTTCACGGGATTAGCGTCCGCGCGCACGACAAGACTCATGCTGAAGGATTCCCACTCGCCACCCTCCGGGGAAGCAAGTTGCGCCATCGGAACATACAAAGTCGGCGAGGGGCGTTTATCGTTGAGCGCGAATAATTTCACGTCGGCGACGATGCCGACCACTTCGCGCGTCAGATGCGGGTAGAAATAAAGCGTCAGGCGCTTGCCAATGGCGTCTTCATTCGGCCAAAACTGTTTTGCGAGCGATTCGCTGATGCAAATCCCGCCGGACCGGGCCTCGGGTTCGGAATCGTCGATTTCGCGGCCGCGCACGAGCGGGATGCGCATCGCGCGCATGTAGCCCGAGCTGATAGCGCGGACGCTCACCTCCGGCATGTCCGCCATCGGGACGACCGGGCGGCCTTCGATGGAAATGGGCTGCATGGAACCTTCTTCGTTGAGCGGGAGGTCGTCAATCACACCCGCGTTCCGAACGCCTGAGAGCGCGCGGACCCGTCCGAGCACACGGTCATAAAACTGGATCTGCTGCAAGGGTGTGGTGAATTTCGTGGAGGGAATCGTGATTTGCATTGTTACGACTTGGTTCGGATCAAAGCCGGGGTTTACATTACGTAGCATCGCCAGGCTACGAATCAGGAGGCCGGCGGCAATCAGCAGCATAAGCGAAAGGGCGACCTCGGCGACAACCAGCACGCTGCGCGTGCGGTTCCCCGCCGAATCGGATACGGCCCGGCCGGGACCTTCCTTCAGCGCGTCGTTCAGATCCGCCTTGGCCTGACGCATCGCGGGGAGAAGGCCCGCGATAATTCCGGTCAAGAGAGAAACGCCGAGCGTAAAGGCAAGCACCCAGCCGTCGAGTCCGATTTCGCCTACACGCGGCAGCCGCTCCGCCAGAAATTTCAGGATTAAAATTACGCCGTAATGCGCGAAGATCAGCCCGAGCGCGCCTCCTGCCAGGGCGAGGAGCATCGTTTCGGAAAGAGCTTGTTGCAACAGGCGCCGTCGCCCGGCGCCAAGGGCGGCGCGGACGGCAATCTCCTTCTGCCGTGAGAGCGATCGCGCCAATAGAAGGTTCGCAACATTGGCGCAGGCGATGAGCAGAACAAAGGTGACCGAGCCGAGCAGAATCAGCAGCGCTGGCCGCGCGTCGCTGACCAGATACTCGCGCAAGGGTATCGCGACCGCGCCCCAGCCTTTGTTGTCTTTCGGATATTGCTCGGCGAGGCGGCGGGAAGTCGCGTCTAGTTCCGCCTGGGCTTGCTTCAGAGTGACTCCGTCTTTCAAACGGGAGATCACGTCGTAATTGTGGTTGTCGCGGACGGCGCGCTCGCGGTCCGTCCAGGCGAGCGGCTTCCACATCTGCGTCTGAAAAGCGGGATCGCCCGAGGAGGGGAAGTCAAATCCGGGTGGCATGACGCCGATAACGGCAAAGGATAGCCCGTTCAGCTCGATATTCTTTCCAATGATTCCCGGGTCGCCGCCGTACCGGGTGTGCCACAGGCCGTACGCCAAAATGACTACATGTTCGTGGCCTGGGTTGTCCTCGTCATCCGTGAAAACGCGCCCGAATAACGGTTGCACGCGCAGGATGGAGAAAAAGCCGCGCGTCACAGCAACCATTCGAAGGGTCTCGGGGTGCCCCGTGCCCGTGATTGTGTAGCGGCCAAAACCGAACGCGGACATTCCTTCGAAGGCCCGGTTCTGGCTGCGCCAATCGAGAAAATTGGCAGGCGAAACCGCAAAGGTGGGCACACCGGGAAAACTTTCCTGGGGAGGCGTGTGAAAGATTGTCGCCAGTCGGTCGGGCTTTTCGAACGGCAGTGGACGCAGCAGGACTGCGTTGACCACGCTGAAAATCGCTGCGTTTGCGCCGATGCCGAGGGCGAGCGTCAGTATGGCTACGGCGGTGAACGCTGGGCTGCGCCACATCATTCGCAACCCGTACTGTGCGTCCTGACCGAGCTGTTCAATCCATGCATATCCCCAAATTTCACGCGTCGTTTCATTCACCAACCCCACATTG
>DATFQU010000197.1:0-2494 GCA_035264005.1 Candidatus Acidiferrales bacterium | reverse complement strand
CTTGGTCAGATCGCCATCATGATGGTGTTCCTTGGGAGCTGTTGCCTATTCCATTGCTCCATATGCCAGCGTCCAAAAGTCAGTGAATACCTTCGGCGGTTCCGGCGAATCCATCATGCGCTGTGTGAAGAGGATGCCGATCATTCCCTCTGCAGGATCGGTATAGGCCGAGGTGCCAAGGCCGCCGTCCCAACCGAATCGACCCGGTGTGCGGAAGATTTCGTCACGCTTAATTTCCACCGCCATGCCGAGACCCCAGCTGCGATTGGCACCGAAAAAGATTTCGGACCCTGCGCGTTGCTCAGGTGTGAGTTGATCCGACGTCATTAGTTCCACGGTGGCGCGTGAAAGAATTTGCTCGCGGCCGTACCGGCCTTTGTTCAGCATCATGCGGCAGAAGGCGAAATAATCATCGATCGTCGAGACCAGTCCGCCTCCGCCCGATTCGAACGGCGGCTCGGGTCGCCATGCGCTGTTCGCTGCATCGTCATATAAATCCAGGCTGTTCGTCTGACGATTGAAGAAGTAGCACGCCGGCAAGCGCTCGATTTTTCCGAAAGGTAGGTGGAATCCCGTATCTTTCATTCCGAGCGGATCGAAGACGCGTTCGCGCATGAATGTGCCGAGCGATTGCCCCAACACTCGCCCGATCAGGACCCCGAGCACATCGGCACTCACATGATACATCCATCGCTCGCCCGGTTGCGCCATCCACGGCAGTGAGCCGAGCTTCTGCAGCCATACTTCTGTGCCATGCGCTTGCGAAGGCAGTGGTGGACCGTCACCACCAATCCGATATTCACGGATCAGCTTCTGAATCGGATACGTATCCGGCAGCGCCATCACACTGCCAAAGCCCATTCGGAACGTCAGCAAATCGCGAACGGTGATCGCACGCAGCGCCGGCACCGTGTCATCGGGCTGCGAGGAAATAGACTTCAGCACGCGACGATTTGCAAGTTCCGGCAGCCATGGCTCGATCGATTCGTCGAGCCGTAACCTGCATTCCTCCACCAGAATCATGGCCGCCACCGCAGCAATGGGCTTCGTGAGTGAAGCGATGCGAAAGATCGTATCGCGCTTCATCGGCATTGGGTTGCCGACCGACATCGTGCCGAGCGTCTCCACCTGAACGTCGTCATGATGACTGACGAGCGCAACGAGTCCAGGCATCTCTTTACGTGCGACGTATCCCGACAACACTTGATGCATTCGCTCGAGCCGCGACTTCGAAAGACCTCCGCTGCTCATGTTTAGCTCCTTACATTCGTCGGCTGGCTATAAGAGCCTGTTCAAGCTGGTCAATCAATATCTGCGTGCCACGTTTGTACTCACGCGCATTCCCAAAGTCATCGAGGAAGGCACCCTGCTCGATAATATGTGCGCGATCAGACCCGATTCCAACCGATTGCGCAGACGTTCTTCGAGCCGCAGGATTTCATGCGGCACCCTGGACAAGTTGACATAACCTTCCGGCGGCGAAACTGCCGGTGCGACCCCCCACCCTCCCCTTGCCCACCATTGTACCACTTGGGCGTTATCACCTGAGGCAAGAGCCGGATGCGGAAAATCCGTGTTCGAACCAGCGTTAACCCAAGAAGCGAAAGAGGCAGTACGCGATTGAGCAGTACCGTCGCCGCTGACTGCGACGATGCCACCTATAGTCTTCAATACGATGCCGAGCATCTCTTGAATCGCCGTCGTAGGAACCTCCATCATACTCTGCGCAGAGGTTGTAAACCGTAATAGCGTTTCCCCTATAATCCAGTGCTCGGAAAAGACGCTGCGCAGCTTCCGGAACGCGTCTCGCGGCATGTCCCGGAGTTTGTCGGACCTTATATATGAGGATAAACGAATATTACTGGACAGTGCCAAGTTTTTCGAGCTGAGTTGACCATCGACTCTAGTCAACGGCGGTTCCTTCGTGCTGTGGAACCTATCTTGCGCCTGGACGCAGGCTGAGGTTCGTTGAGACTTGGCAGCCCGGCCAAGAGTCCCAAGCAGGCCAACGTCAGCTTCATGCCGGGAGGGAACAACAACAAGGCGAGCCCCAGCACGAAACTCAGTAGAAATAACCAGACCAGATGCAGCGGTGAGGCCCCGAGGGCTGCGACCACAAGGATACACACAAGGAACACCAGCGTGGCAGCAAACAGAGGCGGGATGACGATCTGCCCGGCTCGCAGTTTTCTGCGGGTGACCACCAGCTGGCTCAAGACCCAGAGAATGGCCAGCACGAACACAACCGTGCTGATGATGTCCACAGCCTCTTCCCTACCACGGGCTACGGCCAATTGAAACGGCGCGTACCCAGCGGCATCCTCGTATGCACTCCCACTGTCATGAGGAGAAGGGAACATGCGGCTGTGGCAGGAATGGTTTCGCTGCGTACAGGCTCTCCGCCCTGCCTGCGCCCGGCAGCGCACCTTTGGATGGATGAGCCTGGTGCTGGCTGGATTATCGATTCGCGCCGATCTGACGGGCGTGAGCAGTT
>DATFQU010000196.1:0-32455 GCA_035264005.1 Candidatus Acidiferrales bacterium | reverse complement strand
AGGAAAGAGCGCCTCTCGCGCTCCGCTTCCATCGAATCCTTCGTTTTGCCAAACAGCTTAACCAAAGAAAGCGCAAAAAAGGCAATCACGGTAGCTCCAGCTGCAATTCCCTGATCAACGTTCAAGGCATATCGCAGACTTACAGTTAACGAGTACGCTCGGAAATTATACCCACGGCAAATCGATATGAGGCGAAGAAACCAGAGGGATCTATCGGAAAAGATACCGTCCGTTTGGGCGGTTAAGCCGCTGGCGGCGCGACTACGCGGGGGCTGCCACTGAATTCTTGAGAGTGCCGATGCCGCTGATGCTGACCTCTACGACGTCGCCGGCATTTAGGGGCCCGACTCCGGACGGTGTTCCGGTCGCAATCACGTCGCCCGGCAAAAGCGTCATGACTTGCGAAATCCATCGGATTAGGAAATCAACGGCAAACACCATCTCCGTTATTTTCGCCGACTGCCGCTGCTTCCCATTCACCAGCGTTTCGATGCCCGCGGATTTCAAATCCAATTCCGTCTCAATCCAAGGGCCGAAAGGACAGAATGTATCGAAGCCTTTGGCACGCGTAAACTGCACATCTTTCTTCTGAAGATCGCGCGCCGTGACGTCGTCCAGGCACGTATAGCCCAGAATGTACGGCGTGACGTCGTCTGGTGCCTTCAGATTCGTGCAATTCCTTTGAATCACGATGGCAAGTTCGCCTTCATAATCCACGCGTTCGGAGTGAGGAGTCAGCACAATCGGCTCCTCCGGCGCAATGATTGCCGACGGCGGCTTCAGGAAAATCAGTGGTTCTTTGGGAAGTGTGCTGCCAAGTTCCGCGGCATGCTCCGCGTAATTCCGGCCGACGCACACGATTTTGCTCGGCTCGCAGGGCGCGAGAAGCTGAACGTCAGAAAGTGACCAGCTTTGCCCAGTCTTTTCCTGCAAGTCGAACGGTCCGCCGCGTTCAACGATGTGTCCATCCTTGATAATTCCGTAGCGCGAGTCACCGGCTTTTCCAGCTTGTTTCAGGCGAAAGCGACAGAGTTTCATGTGAGATTCTTCCCGGCCTTCCTCGTCATTTTATTGCTCGGTCGCGATCGGTACAGTCACAGCAACGGAAGCGCTCGGAGCGCTCTCGTTTCCAGAACGGTCGACGGCGGTTACGCGATAGAAGTACTGTTTGCCCGGCACAACCGAATCGTCGCGAAATACCGGAGTAATCAACGGCGTCGCATTTACGCGCGCACCTGAAGCGCTCACTGTATCGCTCCGATAGAGATTGTAGCCGAGCAAGTCGCTTTCGGTGCTGATGGCCCAGGACAGATCGACGTGCGCTGCAACGGAGTTGCTCGCTGGCGTCACCGTTACAGCAACATTCTCTGGAGTCGCAGGAGCGAACGTGTCTCGCGGAGTCACATCCAGCACGTTCGAATCGGCGGATTCGACGGAGCCGTTTTCGTATGTGGCCACGCTGCGCACAGAATAAACGTATGTGTGTCCGAACGCGAATTGTGAATCGCTATAGGAAGGTGCTGTGGATTCGCCGAGAAGCTTAGGTTCCGCGGCTTCGCCTGAGTTTGCCGCAACCGTCGCTTTCTCCGGCGCGGAAAGGTCAGAACGATAGACGCGATAGCGAAGCGACATCAACGGTGGAGAATCTTTTGGCAGAATTGTTGGTGTTGTCCAAGTAAGGTTTACAGCGGCCTTCGTTATCTCGGCACGCAGGTCATTTATGGGCTGTATGGCTGGCAGGATCAGCACTTGAACTACGTTTGAATCGCCTGAGTCGTGCCTGCCCAGTCGCGTGCGAACTATGTACACGACTTCGCCGCCTCTATGAGCAACTATCTCCGCAGGTGTCAAGGCATCCGGAAATTCGAGACGCTCGCCTTTTTGGTAGTGGGCGACCATCTGCGGCGGAATCGTCGTTATCAATTGCGGTTGTGCAGACGCTGTGTTGGCACCAGTCGCCGGAGCGCTCGTGAATGCCCGATAGATCTCGATGGCGGGAGCTTTGGAAAGAGGCTTCCCTTGAACGGTGTCCTTCGGCAACGAAAACGAAAGCACGACACTGTCGCCTATCTGTTTCGCCGAAAGATCGGCAATCGCTCGCGGAACAGTTGGTTGACGCGTGACTGGCACACCGGGCGCCGCACATCCGAACAGCAGCAAGAGGCTGGCGCTCGCCGCTAGAAGCGCTGCCGAGTATCTTTTTCGTATGCGCGTACCGGCCGGCTCGGGCAAGTTGTAGGCCATTTATCTCGGTTCGCGCACCTATAGGATGTAGCGACTGAGATCCTGGTCTTTCACGACGTCGGAAAGCTGTTTTTGCACGTACGCGGCGTCGATCTTGATGCTTCGTTTTTTCATGTCCGGCGCATCGAAGGAAATCTCCTCGAGAACTTTCTCGAGAATCGTATGCAGCCGCCGTGCGCCAATGTTTTCCGTCTGATCGTTGACGAGCGCCGCGAATCGCGCAATCGCTGCCACGCCGTCATCGCTAAACGTGACCTTCAACCCTTCCGTATCGAGCAGCGCAATCGACTGCTTAATCAGTGCGTTCTTCGGCTCGGTCAAAATGCGGACGAAATCATTTTCGCTCAGCGAGCTGAGCTCCACGCGTATCGGAAAACGTCCTTGAAGCTCAGGGATCAGGTCGGAGGGTTTGGTTGTATGAAACGCTCCGGCGGCGATGAAGAGCACATGGTCCGTGCGAACCATTCCGTACCGTGTGTTCACGGTGGTTCCCTCGACGATCGGCAGAATATCTCGCTGCACGCCCTCGCGCGATACGTCCGGCCCGTGTCCCGATTCGCGGCCAGCGATTTTGTCGACTTCGTCGATAAACAGGATGCCCATTTGCTCGACACGGTCCACGGCGATGCGCGTCACCTGCTCCATATCCAACAGCTTGCTTTCTTCCTCCTGAATCAAATAGTCGTAGGCTTCTGCGACGGTCATTTTGCGCTTTTTCTTCTGCTGCCCGAAGATGCCGGAGAGCATGTCCTTGACGTTGATGTCCATCTCCTCGACGCCCTGGCTCGAAACGATCTCGAATGCCGGAGTCATTCGTTCACGGACTTCCACTTCGACCATCCGCTGGTCGAGCTTGCCTTCGCGCAATTGAGCCCGGAGCTTTTCGCGCGTCCGCTGCGCTACTTCGCGGTTCTGCGCTTCCGTGTTTGGTTCAGTGCTCTCGACAGTCGGCGGCGGAGGCGATGACGGCAGGAGCAGATCCAACAGGCGCTCTTCCGCAGCCTGTTCGGCGCGCTCTGCGACTTCGTCCAACTTTTCTTCCCGTACCATGTCAATTGCAACTTCGACCAGATCGCGGACCATGGATTCCACGTCCCGGCCCACATAACCGACTTCGGTGTATTTCGAGGCTTCCACTTTTACGAACGGACAGCCCGCAAGCCGCGCAAGCCGCCGTGCGACTTCGGTTTTTCCCACACCCGTGGGCCCAATCATTAAAATGTTTTTGGGCAAAACATCTTCTGCCATCTCAGGCTGCAGTTTCTGCCTGCGCACGCGATTGCGCAGCGCCACAGCGACCGCGCGCTTCGCCGGATTCTGGCCCACGATGTACTTGTCGAGCTCCGCGACAATTTCGCGCGGTGTTAATTCATCGAATGACGGGAGCTGTTCCGCCTCTGCCGCCTGCTGTTCGCCGTTGAGATAAATCACCATGTTCTTTTCGTCTTTCTTATCGTTCACAGCCCCGCCCCGGCTCTAAAGTTCCTCAATCACAAACGTCCCATTCGTATAGATGCAGATTTCGCTCGCGATGCGCATGGCTTCTTGTGCGATATCCTTCACACTCATTTTCGTGTGTTTCGCGAGCGCTCTGGCAGCCGAAAGAGCGTAAGGGCCACCCGAACCAATCGCGCAGATTCCGTCGTCCGGCTCGATCACGTCGCCATTGCCCGAAAGTAGAAATGTGGATTTCGAATCCGCGACGATGAGTAAAGCTTCCAGATGCCGCAGGGAGCGGTCGGTTCGCCACTCCTTTGAAAGCTCCACCGCGGCGCGCGCCAGATTGCCGTGGAATTCCTGCAACTTGTTTTCGAAGCGCGTGAAAAGCGAAAGGGCATCAGCGGTGCTGCCGGCGAATCCCGCCAATATCTTATCGCTGAAAAGACGACGGATTTTCTTGGCGTTGTGTTTTACAACGCCTTCACCCAACGTTACCTGCCCGTCGCCGGCCATTACAACGTTGCCGTCCTTCCGCACACACAGGACCGTTGTGCTGCGTATTCGAGGTCGATTTTGTTTCGTCCGCATCAGAGAATTATAACGCGTCGAGCCGTCCAGGCAAAAACACCGTCACACTCTTCCGAGAGCGCGCCGCCGTTAGCGGTACCCGTGATTCTCAGGTACGCATGCCGGCGTCGACGGCGTCGTAAAACAGGTCAAGTTCGGTCGGCTGCGTGAAGATGTTCGTCGAGACGCGCATGTGCGTCGCGTCACCAACCACGCGAATATTTCGCGCAGCGCATTCGTCCATCGCTTTTTTCAAACCTCCTGTTGTCGCACCTGCGGGAAGGGGCGGCGTAACTTCCATGCTGACTAGCGCATTGAAGAATTCATCTCTACTTGCGTTCACGGTCTTCAAATTTGGATATTTCAGCAGGCGGTCGCGGACCTGCGTAGCCAATTCATGCTGGCGCTTGTAAATACGGTCGGGACCTACTTGATTGAAGAAATCCAGTGCGGCGCGCAAACCGACCATGACTGAGAGGTTCGACGTTCCGATCCAAGAAAACCGGTAGGCCTTGATGTCGTAGTTGTTCCAATTCGCTGTGGCCGTGTGCGCCCACAAGTCCTTCATGCGGTCTTCGCGTATATAGAGAAAGCCAGTGCCTTTCGGCGCCATGAGCCACTTGTGCGGGCTTGACCCGTAAAAATCGCAACCCATGTCGTGCAAATCGAGCGGGATTTGTCCAATCGCATGCGCGCCGTCCACCCCCGAGAGGACGCCGTGGCGCCGCGCCATCGCGCAAATCTCTTTTGCTGGGAGAATCACGCCGGTCGCCGTGGTAATGTGGCTGAAGAACACCATCCGAGTTTTGGGCGTGATTGCACGTTCAAACAGGTCAACAACTTCGTCCACCGAATGAGGAGGTCTGGGTATGTTTACCTTGTTTATCTTGACGCCGTACCGGGCCGCTTTCACGTCCCAAGGCGAATATCCGCCCGGGTGTTCCTGGTCGCTCATCAGCACTTCTTCGCCGGGCTTCATGTCGATTCCGTTAGCGATGATGTTGTTGGCCTCGGTAGCGTTGCGCACGAGCGCCAGTTCGTCGTCATTCGCGTGAACGAATTGCGCGAGCGCCGCGATAGTCTGTTTGAGATGGTCGTTTTCGTCGTAGCCAAACCACGGATAGGCGGGTTCACGAAACTCTTCGGCCGTCAGAATGTGCTCGATCATCGCTCGCAAAACAGGCAAGGGCGAGCAACCGACCGATCCGCAGTTCAGGTTGATGTAATCCGACGCCAGCAGCCACTGCCGGCGCATCTCCGCCCAATACCGGGCCGGGTCGGACGTGTACAGGTCCGATGACGGCATTGGCGGATTTTCAACTGTGATTTGCCCTAACGCTTCGGCTCGTGAGAGAGGAATGCCAAGCAGAGTGGCGGCGACTGCAGCACGCTGAATGAACTCGCGACGACGAAGCATAGTGCCCTCCGTAATTCTCTAATCGTCGCGGAGTCTAACAGAAAACTGCTGCCGAGGGGTGTGCTGTTCGCAGAGAGAGAGAAGATCAGCGTCCTGATTTATCGCTTCCGTTGTCCTTATCTTTATCCTTGCTCTTTTCCTTTTTGCCCTTCTTGCCTACCTGCGCCCAGCGTTGCTCGAGCGATTCTTTCGTGAAAAAGGAATCCTGCAGACCGGTGTTGATTTTGCATCCACTGGGATCATAAAAAACTTGAAACACTTTCATTCCGTTCTTAATGTGCGTTTGACCGAAGTAGAGCTGCACACCGCTGACGTTCTCGAAATTCGAATAGTAATCCACTTCTTCCGTTCGCACGTGCGTAACGGGGTCACGCCCCGCCACTTCCTTGCGGATTGGAAAATGGGTCAGCTTGGCGATGGCGACGCGAATCTCGTGACCTTCTGGATCATCGATCTCGACCCAGTCGGCCTCTTTTAAATCTACGATGTCCGATCCGATGTAGCGGAAAATCATGCCCGCTTCGTTCAGGCGATAGCGCAGAATGTAATCCAGATCAACTTGCTGCTCGTGTTGATTGTCCGCAATTTGACTCGCTGGTTCTTGGCTCACGCCGCCGCGGTCGAGCACCCAGCCCTGATTGCCATTGGAAACATTGATGATATTGCGTTTCTTCGAGAATTCTGTGCGGTCTTTGTCCGGGAGCTTGACGAAATCCGTGAATACGTCGTATCCGCTCAGCGCTCCAGAATGTCCAAAGGAACCAAGCCGACCCTGGCACGTTGAGTCCTTCATATTCAAGTACGCGGGGCCACCGAGGGCTTGGATCATTTCCTGCAACAATTGCTTCGCTTTTGCCGCGCTCTGCTCCGGCAACAGGATTTCACCATCTTGCGCTTGCGCTGGAACGCTCACACCAAGCAGAAACAAGGCAGCAATCGTCACAGCGAAAAGCCAACGCGTTATCCGCACAGGACGGCGCCCCCGTTGACGTTCAGTATTTCGCCGGTGATGAACGTGGCCAAGTCCGATGCCAAAAACAGGATCGCGCCGGCGATTTCTTCCGCTGTTCCCACGCGGCCGAGCGGTATCGCGCCGGTCGCGAATTTCATTCCCGACTTGGTTTTCAGAACTGGCTTCGACATTTCTGTATCAACCCAACCAGGAGCTACGCAATTCACCAGAATGTTATGGCGCGCAAGCTCTGTCGAAAGCCCCTTCACAAAGCTGATAATGGCTCCCTTTGAGGCTCCGTAGTGGCTGTGCATTGCCTCGCCTCGTTGGCCAGCCGTAGAGCTAACGGCAACAATTCTGCCTGTCTTTTGGGCAATCATATGCGGTACAGCATGGTGAATAACGGAGTAGACGCTGTTCAAGTTGACGCGAATCATCTCATCCCAATCGCGTTCGGACATATCTTCAATTGGAATGTCCTTAACATTCCAGATGCCCGCGTTCGCGACTAGGATGTCCAAGCGTCCCAAGCGCTCCTTTGCGAACTCAACGAGCTTTTTTCCGTCCTTGTCGCGACTGAGATCTGCTTTGCAAGACTCAACTCGCGTGCCGTGCTTGCGCGCTTCCTGTTCCAGTTGGGCCGCTGCTGCTTGGCTGCGATGATAGTTGAAAACCACATCTGCGCCCGCCTGCGCGAAATACTTCACAGACGCTGCGCCAATTCCTCGCGAGCCTCCGGTAATCAGCGCCGATTTCCCCGCCAATGAAATCACGATCCCCTCGAAACATTTTGTTGCGGCGATCTCAAATTTCGAAATTGAAACCGTCTTCGCCGAAAGCAACTGCTCGATGGTCCTATCCACGCACCGCGGCATTACGAGCCGCCGCAACTAAGCTTTCAAACAGTTTTCTCGCAAATGGATCGTTGTCGGTCATCCGCTCTGGATGCCATTGAACACCGATAACCCAATTTGAGTCGCCACCCCACTCCGCGGCTTCAACAATACCGTCGTCTGCGCGCGCGGTGACGCGCAGGCCACGACCGGGCTCGTGAATCGCTTGATGATGTGAACTGTTTACTCTCTGCTTTGAGTATTCCGCGAGGCATGCGATCCGGCTTTCCGCCTCAATGATCACGTCGTGGAAAGCCTCAGATGCGCCTTTCTCAGCCGCGTGCTTCGTATTCGTTTGCACTTCGCTCGGAATGTCCTGGATTAATGAGCCGCCGAGATACACGTTCAAGATCTGGACTCCGTAACAGATTGCGAGAACCGGCTTGCTTTCGCTGAAGCAGTGGCGCAAGAGCGCGAGATCCGTAGCGTCCCGAGCAATGTCGGCGTCGGCTGTATGCGGGCCGCGCGCCGAACCGTAATGCGACGGGTCAACATCGGCGGGGCTGCCCGGCAATACGACGGCATCCAAGTCGCAAGCCTGCCGTTCCAGTTCGTCGGAAGACAGGTTCAAGGCAATTGGCACGGCCGTGCCGCCAGCATGTTCGACCGAACGGACATACATGCCGTACTTTTCGTGTATGCCGTTAAGTTGTTCAGCCAGCTTGCGATACGGGACGCCGATACGCGGCCGGCTTTCTCGATTATTTTGAATGAGCATGCGAGCTCAATCGTACCATCCGCCGGAGAGGCGGGCAATATTGTCCGCGCGCTTGGTTTACCACTCGATTGATCGTGCAAAACGGCGGACCGCGTCAGAAAAAGCCTCCGGTTGGTCAATATTTGCGATGTGAAAGGCGTGCGGAATTACTTGCAATCGCCCTCTTTTCGCCGCCGCAAGGAAGCGTTTCTCGTGCATCCGGAAACCCAAGTCCCTTGCGCCGTTCAGTAGCAACACGGGACCGGGATACGCAGCGAGCTTTGGCACATACTCACGTTTCATCACTTCACGAATGCCGGATGCACCTCCGCGCATGAAAAACCCTCCAACGATCAGGGGCTGCGCCCGCTTCTTCCCGTAAACGAGAAGAAACAACCAACGGTTCAACGCATTCGCCAACGGCTCCGGAACCTTATCCATAGTTCGAGACAGTATTCGGTAAGGGATGTTGTACCAGCCGCGTGGTTCGACCGACGCACTTGCGATGACGAGTCCGGCGGCTTTCTGCGGATAACGTGCACCGAATTCCATGGCCATGTATCCGCCGAGCGAAAGTCCTACCACGAGCGCACGCCCGTTAGCCGCGTCATCCACGACTCGAGCGATTTCTGCGATGCAAGTTTCCACGTGGAATGGCTCTCTTCGGAGCGCTCCGTGCCCTGTCAAGTCCGGGGCGATTACGCGGAATTCTGCCGCGAGAGAATCCATTTGCGGCTGCCACATTCGGCGCGTGACACGCATCCCGTGCAAGAAAACAATTGCGTGAGCGTCTAAGGGACCTGCGACGTCGTAGCTCTTTGTGTTAACCATCCGTACATCACAAGTTTAGCGCGGGCGTGGCGTATGAGAACGAACTTAGAGGAGAGGCGGGGGCAGCTCGCAGCTTGACTGAATTGAAGACCTATCCTAGGGGGGCAAGAAGAACTTGTTTGCCTACAGGGCGAGCGGTAAGGCGGGTTGCCGGCTTGCGCTGGCGGTGCGTTTTCGACCAGTCCTCAAAATTTCGATTGATCTGTTCTATGTGGTGGGGAATGTGCTTCGCCTGAATCTCAATCCATTGATCCAAACTGATTGTTCCCTTTCTGGGGAGCTGAGTCGTATGCGCCCACACAGAATCTGGAACGAAGCGCAGTAACTGGTGAGTCATATTACGTAGTCGGGAGACCAGCCCGAGGGCTTCCCGCGTACTCTGGTGGAAATAGCCCAATGTTGCAGCCCAAGCCGCAGCATCATATTCGGCCACGCCTGAACCAGGCTCGGCGATGAACTGGCGGCAGCAAATATAGGCGTAAGCCTCGCTGTCCGCAAGATGAAGAATGATTTCGTGGGTGCTCCAGCGCTGCGGAGCCGGACGGTACAGCCACATCTTCTTGGGACAGCGGCGCAGTGCGTCGGACAGAAGGGCAGGACCTCGTCCGAATAGCTCAATCAGCTGTTGTCGTGTTTGCAGTTGACTCTGCATCATCACTCTCGGGCATTTCCGCCTCACCACCCATTGCCGTGATTAGACGCAGAAATCGCAATTGGGTTGCCGTAGGTTGGCAAAATAGTTTGTCACGTATACTCTTGAAACCCCTCTGCTTCCCCAACTGTTTCACTTTTGGGAAACATGACAATGTGTCCGTCAATGGCATTTCAATGTTCGCGAACGAACACAGGCCGCTTATCGTTAATTTTCAGGCGTTAGCGCCGCAGAGACGGCCAAAGGGTTGGTCTCAGTTTGTTACACAGCAGGGATTTCGCCAGGGGATGGGACTCTGTCGGTTCGCTGTGACCGGATCCAGAAGGCGCGCAGCTGGCCCACCAAATAGAGCGAACCCGTCACAAACACGGCGTCGCCCGGTGCCGCGAGGGACAGCGCCCTTTGAAAAGCCTGCTCAGGGTTTGCAATAATCTCAGATGATCGCGCTAGGTGCGACGTCATCTCTGCCACAAGCGATGCAGAAATCGCCCGTGACACTTGTGGTTCTGTTACAAATACGTAATATACGTCCGGGAAAAGCAACCCAGCGACTTCATCGACGGCCTTGTCACGCAGGGCTCCGTAAATAAGCCAAATGCGCTGACCAGCAAAATGCTCCTTCCAGAACGCCGCGAGTTCCCGCGCTGCCGCCGGGTTGTGCGCCCCATCGAGAAAGACTGCTGGGCGGGTAGACAGTCGTTCCAGGCGGCCGGGCCACCGCGTTTGCCGAATTCCGAGCTCAATGGCATCGTCGCTAACCGAAAAGCCTCGCGCCGCCAACAGCCGTGCAGCGGTCGCCGCAGTTAGGGAATTTCGTACCTGAAATCGGCCAGGAAGGGGCAACTCAAGATTCAAGGGCTTGCCAGAACCCTTCGCGCGAGCTTCGGCTCGATAACATCCGTCTGTGACGGCCGTCCTCTCGATCGTCCATTCCTCGTCGATCTCCACGAGCTTTGCATCGAGTGCCGCCGCCCGCCGCCGAATCACTTCGCGCGCTTCCGGCCCTTCGGCAGCACTCACAACCCAGCCGCCCGGCTTGATAATCCCGGCTTTCTCGGCGGCGATTTCCGCAATCGAGTGTCCGAGGAAATTCTCGTGGTCGAGTTCAATCTGCGTAATGACGGCCACTTCAGGCTGAACCAAGTTCGTCGAATCCAATCGCCCCCCCATTCCCACTTCGTAGACGGCGAAATCCACGTGATGCCTCGCGAAAGCGTGGCAGGCCATCGCTGTTACGCACTCGAAGTAGGTCGGATGCGCGGCCAGTTCGCCCGTCGCCAGCAAGTGTTCGATCGCGGATTGCACACATTCGAATTCTGCCGCGAAGTCGTCGTCCGAAATCGGCTGGCCGTTGAATGCGATGCGTTCATTGATGCGTTCGAGATGCGGCGAGGTGAACAATCCGGTGGAAAGCCCTGAAGCGCGTAGAATGGATTCCAGCATCGCTGCCGTCGAACCTTTGCCGTTTGTGCCCGCAATATGTGCGCAGGGAATCGCACGGTGCGGTGAACCCAAATAGCTTGCGAGCACGCGGATATTCTCGAGATCGAATTTCTGAACGCGCGCCTGCTGCGGCGAAGCCAGCTCTTTCCCAAGCAAAAGCAACCGGCGAACCGACTCGTCGTAGTTCATTTCAGTTGAGAAAGAAATCGAGCGAGCGTCCGATGTAGCTTTTTAGTTCCTTGCGCGGCACGATGGCGTCGAGAAATCCGTGCTCCAGCAGGAACTCCGCGCGCTGGAATCCCTCCGGAAGCTTCTGGCGAATCGTCTGTTCGATTACGCGAGGCCCGGCAAAGCCAATTAGCGCAGCGGGCTCGGCTATATTCAAGTCGCCCAGCATTGCAAAGCTTGCTGTGACCCCGCCAGTGGTGGGGTCTGTAAGCACAGAAATATACGGCACACGCGCTTCGTCCAGACGGGCAAGGGCAGCGGAAACTTTTGCCAACTGCATCAGGCTGACCACTCCTTCCTGCATTCGTGCTCCTCCTGAGCATGAAACGATGACCAGCGGCGTTTTTCGTTCGGCGGAACGTTCTGCAGCGCGCGTCACTTTTTCTCCGACCACCGCTCCCATCGAGCCGCCCGCGAAAGCAAATTCCATGGAGCAGCAGATGACCGGCCGCCGGTTCAAACGGCCTTCGGCAGTGAGAACGGCGTCGTTGATGCCGAGTCTGTCCTGAGCTTCGCGCAGCCGCTGTGTGTACGGCTTTATGTCCACGAATTTTAGCGGGTCTGTCGACGCCAAATCCGCATCGCGCTCAGTCCATTTGCCATCATCCAGCAGTAGATCCAGACGCCTTTTCGCACTCAACCGAAAATGATGTTCGCACTTCGGACATACTTCCCAATTGGCTTCCAGATCTTTTTTCCAAATGATTGACCGGCAGTTCTCGCACTTGATCCACAAGCCTTCCGTTTTGACGCGGCGCTCCTCGCTTGGTGGCGCTTCCGTAGGCTTATTTTCTTTTTTGAACCAGGCCATAACTTGAGTCCGGCTGTCTCAGTAATCGATCCCGCGCTGAGCGAGAATGCCTTTCGTGTAAGGATGCTTCACTTCGCGCATTTCCGTGACCAGGTCCGCCGCTTCCACGAGCTTCGGATGCGCGTTTCGTCCGGTGCAGATCACGTGCACCTCTTCGGGCCGCTTCGCGAGCGCCCCGGCCACTTCCTCGCCATCAAGCATTTTGTAGCTGATGACGTAGTTGATCTCATCCAGAATCACGAGGTCATACTTTCTGGTGTAAATCTGCTCTTTGCCGAAATTCCAGCACTGCTGGCACAGTTTCAAATCTTCTGGATCCGTCTCTGCACCGCCGATCTTGACAAAGCCTCGTCCCATCGGCCGGATTTCGAACCTATCATCACCCAGCATCTTCGCCGCGTCCAATTCTCCATAATGCCACGAGCCTTTGATGAACTGCACCATCAGCACCCGAAGCCCCTGTCCGACTGCGCGAAATGCAGTTCCGAGCGCGCAGGTGGTCTTTCCTTTCCCCGGGCCGGTGTAAACGATCAGCAGCCCTTTGCCTTCCGGCATTTTTCCCCCACAAAACCAGGGCCTGGATCACGACGGTCCGAGGCCCGAGCACACTGCTTCGGCCGCCGCCGCTACGCGCGCCTGGTGTTCCGCCGACATTTCCTTGCCTGTAGCGCTCTTCTCTCGAACTACGAGCCAAATCCCGGGCCGATGAACCTTTGCATCATGGCAAATGGCGCCCGTCAGTTGTAAAATTTCTAGCCCCCGGTCAGCCAATTCTCGTTCAAGAATCGTGCGCGCATCATCAATTAAGTCCTTGAATCCCTGTGAGGCCAGCATCGGGTCGACATCTCTTGGCGTCTCTGCTTCAACCTCGAAGAGATCGTAATCTTCGAGTGGTTTGGTGATCACCAATTCCACCGAAACCGTCGGCGCGTTACTGTCGTGAGTTATTTTGGTGCTCATCAGCAAACATTCTCGCAGAACTTTCGGTTACGCGCCGCCTATTTCGCGTAGGGATGCCCAGCCAAAATCGTGAAGGCGCGATAAATCTGTTCAGTCAGCAAAACGCGCGCGAGCTCGTACGACATCGTCAAGCGCGATAGCGAAATCGATTGATTGGCTCGCTGGCGAAGATCGTTCGGGAAGCCCTCGGCGGCGCCGCATAAGAAAACGACCTCGCGAACACCTCTATCGCGCATGCCGCCAAGCCATTTGGCAAATTGCGTCGATGTGAACTCCTTCCCTTTTTCATCCAGCAACACGACCGTGGCTCTGTCGGGCAGTTTCAGTTTCCGGAAAGCCGCATCGCTCGTTTCCCGCAGCTCTGTTGTTTCTATCTCCGCATGCTTCCGGATGCGCGCGACGTAGTCGTCCAGGAGGCCGCGAACCTCAGGGCGGCGCGTTCGCCCAAGCATAATCAGACGCATTTTAATCATGCGTTGCCGACGCAAACTGTCCGGCGTTCAGACCAGACCGTACTTTTTTCTCTTCTCAAGCAATGTCTTTCGGCTAATGCCGAGAATCTCTGCCGCCTGAGCGATCTTGTAGTGCGTTGCTTCGAGCGTGATCCGCACCGCTTCCTTCTCCATCTCTTCCAGAGATTGTAGCTTCGGGCGTGTCTGCCCTACCGAATCCGCGCGAAGTGTGGACGGGAAATCCTCCTGCTTTAGCGTTTCTCCCTTCGCAAAGATCAGAGCATGCTCAATCACATTTTTCAGTTCGCGCACGTTGCCCGGCCAGTCGTACGCTTCCAGAGCCCGCATCGCGCCACCATCAATCGTCGCACCCGCACGGCCATGAACAGGCCCGAGCCGGCTAATGAAATCCTCTGCCAGCGCACGAATATCTCTCCGCCGTTCGCGCAACGCTGGCACTTTGATGACCAGGACGTTCAGCCGGAAATAAAGGTCTTCGCGAAAATAACCACTGCTGACTGCCCGTTCCAAGTTCGCATTCGTCAACGCGATCAAGCGCGCGTCCATTTCCAAAGTTTCCGTGCCGCCCAACCGCTCAAACTTTCTTTCCTCCAGAACACGCAGCAACTTTGATTGGACCGCCGGCGCCAATGCAACCACTTCGTCCAGCACGATTGTTCCGCTCTCGGCCAGTTCAATGCGTCCAGGCTTTCGCGCGACTGCGCCGGTGAATGCTCCGCGCTCATGCCCAAACAGCTCGGATTCGACCAGTTCCGACGGGAGGCTCGCGCAATCAATCTTGAGAAATGGCGAATCGCGCCGCGAGCCAGCTTCGTGAATCCATCTTGCGAGTTGGTCCTTGCCGGTCCCGCTTTCGCCCGTTATCAGGACGGTGGTTGATGTGTCCGCTACTTTTGCGGCGATTTCCAGAACTTGCCGTGAGGCAGGGTCCTCCGCAATCCACTCAGCGCGCGAGTTCATGAGCGAGCACCGGGAGAAGCTGACAGGCCAGCTTCCGGCACATCGAAACGCTTTGCTGTTCGCCACAGCCGCTCGATGTCATAAAACGCGCGCGCTTTCTCAGTGAAGACATGCACTACAAAGTGGCCATAATCGAGCAGCAGCCATTCCGTACCCGCGCGGCCCTCACGGTGCGGAAGCCGCAGCCCTTGCTCGCGCAGTCTTTGCTCGACTTCGTCGCCGATCGCTTCGATCTGCCGCGCGCTTTCTGCAGAACAGATCACAAAATACTCGGCGAAGGCGCCCAAGCCCGCCAACGACAGGACAGTGGTCGCCGTCGCTTTCTTGCTCTGCGCCGCGTCGACCGCGCAGCGCACATTTTGAGGTAGCGAATCCAGATTCACCGGTAAAGGGCCTGCTTTCGAATGTAGTCCTCCACAGCCGGTGGCACAAGAGCGCGAATTGAAGTGCCACGCTTGCATCGCCGACGGATTTCCGTCGACGACACATTGGATGCCAGGCTCGTCAAGAAATGTACGGTTGATTTCCTCAGCGCAATCGCGTTTCGATCATTTGCATTTTGATCGCCGAGCAAATGCGCCGGAATCACTTGCCTCAGCGCCTCGATGCGAATCCCAGGCCGGCTGGCAATAATGAAATCGCAGGAATCGAGAAGTGCTGCGTAACTCCTCCAAATCGGAATCTCCATAAAGGAGTCCGCTCCCAGAATGAAATAAATCTGATTCCGCGGATATTGCTCGCGAAATCTCCGCACTGTATGAACGGAATAGAAAATCCGGGGCACACCGTCCTCATTGGGCCCTTCCGCGAGCGAAGGAACGAATCTTGCCTTGCCCACGCAAGCCAGCGCCACCATTGCGTAACGGTGCGAAAACGCCGCCAGTTCCTGCGGTTTCTTGTGAGGAGGCCGCGAAGAAGGAACGAAATGAATTTCATCCAGCCGAAACCGTCGCGCCGCCGCTGCCGCTACAACCAGATGTCCGCTGTGAATTGGATCAAACGTGCCGCCAAAAATTCCAGTGGCGCGCCCGTGCTTGGCAACGCGCTTCAACGGTCCTCCGGACGCGTAGCCGCGCCTTCCCTCGTCGGTTCCGATACCTGCGGGGCATCATCATCGAGGCTTCCGAGTGGGCCTTCCTGCTGTCCTCGGAGCTGATCCAGTTCGTCCGCCATGGCTCTCACCAGAGGTTGAACGCCCTCTCCTGTAGCCGATGAAATTGCAAAAAACGGCAGCTCCCGCTCGGCTGCAAAATTCCGGAGGCGCTCGACGCGTTCGCGATTCGTCGTCGCATCAAGCTTCGTCGCGACTACGAAGCGTGGCTTCTCGACAAGCTCTTCGCTGAATGACCGTAACTCTCTCTGGATAATTTCAAAATCTTGAATCGGGTCGCGTTCGTTCCCATCGCTCGTATCAATCAGCTGCACAATCAGGCGGGTACGTTCAATATGCCGCAGAAAACGGATGCCAAGGCCCGCGCCGTTATGAGCTCCCTCGATCAATCCTGGCAAATCCGCCACCACAAGAGTGCGTCCAGTCCCGGGGGCGGCATCGGGATCCGCCGAAGCTACACCGAGGTGAGGTTCGAGCGTGGTGAACGGATAATCCGCAATCTTCGGTTTCGCCGCTGAAATCCGCGAGATGAATGTCGATTTACCAGCATTCGGAAATCCCACCAGCCCCACATCTGCAAGTAATCGCAGCTCCAAACGCAACCGGCGCTCTTCGCCCGGTTGACCGTCCTCGTGTTCCCTCGGAGCCTGATGCCACGGCTTCGTGAAATGCGAGTTCCCCCTTCCTCCACGACCTCCTCGAGCTACGCGAAACTGCTGGCCCGCTTCCGTAAAATCGAAAAGTTTCTCGCCACTCTCTTCGTCGAAGACCAGGGTCCCGACCGGTACAGTTAGCACCGTGTCTCCACCCGAGCGTCCGTGGCAATTCGAGCCTTCGCCGTGGCGTCCGCGGTCGGCCCGAAACTCCCGGTTATACCGGTAGCGCAGCAGCGTGTTTTCCTGCTCCGTTGACTGCAGAACCACATCTCCGCCGTTTCCGCCGTCACCGCCCGACGGGCCGCCTCGCGGCACATACTTTTCGCGGCGGAACGCAACGCAACCGTTCCCACCGTCGCCGCCTTTCACCAAGATTTTCGCTTCGTCAACAAACACGTATACACCTTCGGGATATCAGGGAAAGAATACGATACCGCTCAGCGGAAATACAAAGGGACTCCCAAACAAAAGTGCGATCAGGGGTCCTTGCTAATTTGCGGCGGATTCGACGGCTTTTGCCTCTTTGGACTCAGCGGGTAATACGCTGATGTAGCGGCCCTTTTGGCCTTTGTCTTCGAACAAAACCACCCCAGTGACGAGAGCGAAAAGCGTGTCATCTTTGGCGCGGCTCACATTCTTACCGGGCTTGTAACGCGTGCCGCGTTGGCGAACCAAAATGCTTCCGCCGGTGACCAGCTGCCCGCCAAATCGCTTCACGCCGAGCCGCTGCCCGTGCGAATCACGTCCGTTAACTGAAGAACCGCCACCTTTTTTGTGTGCCATGGAAGCCTCTATTCCACCTGAATGTCGCTGACCTCAACGGCTGTGTAAGACTGCCGGTGGCCGCGCGTAATCTTGTACTGTCCGCCTCGTTTGTATTTCAATACAAGCCGCTTTGCGTCGCGCCCGTGCGAAACAATCTTGCCGGTCACCTTGGCTTTCGTGGAGTCTGCACCTGCAACCAGCTTTTTCTTGTCGTCGCGGACCGCCAGCACCTCATCAAAGGTCACTTTTCCACCGATCTTGCCCTCAAGTTTCTCGACGCGGATAGTCTCTCCCGGTGCCACGCGATACTGCTTCCCGCCACTGCGAATCACGGCGTACATATGCCCTCCTAGAGCCAAAGCGAATCCCCGATTATAAGAGGCCGAGTTGCAGTTCGTCAAATAGTTAGTAGGTATCCGCGATGAACGAAGAGTCGCGAAGTCACTGCCGATACTTGTTGCCGAGTTCTATTTCTTGCAGGATCGCATCCGTGGCCTGAATCGGATCTGGTGCTGCCGTGATTGGCCGTCCCACCACAACGTAGTCCGCTCCCCAGCGGATCGCATTAGTCGGCGTTGCGACCTGCGCCTGGTCGTCTGGGCGGCCATGTTTCTGAGGCACATTCGGATCCAAGGGCCGAATCCCCGGCACTACAATTGCCATTTTCTTCCCCAGCGCTTGTCGCGACTCTTGGACGTGGATTCCCGCAGCTACGATGCCCTCCAGTCCCGCAGCTTTGGCCAGCGCCGCGAGCGCAGCCACTCTACCCCTTATTGGGCCGGTAAGGCCTATTCGGACTAGCTCGGCCTCATCCAGGCTGGTCAAGACCGTCACACCTAACAGCATAGGACGCTTTTTCACCCGTTTGAGTGCAGCCTTCGCGGCCTGTAACATCGCCAGCCCGCCCGTCGTATGAACGGTCATCATGCGAACTCCCGGCAGACCAGCCGCGGCTCCCACGGCCCCGGCTACGGTGTTGGGGATGTCACAGAACTTCAGGTCAAGGAAGATCCCGGGAGTCAGCTTGGCGATTCGACGAACGCCCTCCGGCCCTTCAGCCGTGAAAAGCTGGCTGCCTACTTTAACCAGACCGACTCTGTCGCGGAGCCGGCGAACGAAGCGGATGGATTGGTCTACGTCTGGAAAGTCAAGCGCTATGATCAGTTTACCGGAGGCGTCTCTTTGGATGAAGGCACCTTGAGCAGTTCCACTCTGACTCGAGCGGTACCGCGCCTTACAAAGCCCAATTCTCTGGCAACCTGGTAAGAAACGTCAAGGTCTCTTCCGGGAATGTAAGGGCCGCGGTCATTGATTCGCACGATCGCGCTCTTTCGAGTCCTTAGATTCATCACACGGACTACCGAGCCAAGCGGTAGCGTCGGATGCGCCGCCGTCTGGCCGTACATGTCATAAATTTCGCCGTTGGCGGTCAGCTGTCCGTCGAAGTCCTCCCCGTACCAACTGGACAGGCAGACAAAGCTACGGATCGGCTTCGCCCCGATCTTGGGATTTGGGGTCGCAATAGCAGGTCTTAACAGCGCTTGTCCTCCAGTGGTCACCGGCCCACTGCCCTCGATATGCGCCGTTGAGCTGGCCGCGGCAAACAAAACTAGCGTTGCGACGGTTCCCAAGATCGAGAGCCGCGTCGGAGTCACATTCCGGATCGATTTCATTAAGTCTTTCATAATCAGCGAATATTCTACTACAGCCTGTCGACACCCTCAATACCTATCTTCCCCGAAAAGCAGCACTATTTTACTCGACGCTGCTTCTTAACTGACTGATATTAGTACAGGTTAACTCGTTACAGTGGTGCCGGAGTTCATCCACTACCCTTTTACTTGCTGTCGGATCCGAAAAATGAGCCGTTCCAACTTGGATTGCGGTCGCTCCCGCACGGATGTACTCAGCTGCGTCTTCGCCACTCTGGATTCCCCCTAAGCCAATTATGGGTAGGCTCACGGTGCGCGAAACCTCGTAGACTGCCCTTAGGGTCAGGGGCTTGATTGCGGGCCCCGAAAGACCCCCGGAAATCCTCCCGAGCCGGGATCGACCTGTTCGCGCGTCCAGGCTCATCGCCGGATACGTATTTGCTACCGTAAGGGCGTTGGCCCCGGCACCCTCGGCAGCGCGAGCCACCGCCTTAATGTCAGAGTTCGGAGTTAGCTTTACCCAGAGCGGCCTGCGCGCCTTCTTGCGCGCTGCGCTTATCACTTGACCAGCCAATGCAGGGTCCGCACCAAACTCCGCGCCTCCGCAATCAACGTTGGGGCAAGAAATGTTCAATTCGTACGCCGCAACCCCGTCGGCTGCCTCGAGCGCGTCGATGACTTCACAGTATTCCGCGACCGTATGCCCAAACACGTTGGCGACGATGGCCGTGCGGTACTTTCGCAGTTCGGGAAGCTTCTGGTCCACAAACGCCCGCACGCCGACGTTCTGTAACCCAACAGCATTCAGCATCCCCCCGGAGGTTTCGCAGAGCCGTGGCGAAGGGGCGCCTTCCATCGGCTTAGCGGAGAGGCCTTTGACGACAATTCCGCCAAGGCAGTTCAAGTCGACGAGGTGGGCGAACTCGATTCCGTAGCCGAAAGTTCCGCTGGCGGCAATTACAGGGTTGGAGAGAAGGAGGGTGCCTATACGGACGCTGAGATCTACGTCCGTGGGCCGCCGGGCGCTTGCAGGCGAGCTCACGCTAGGCAGTCTACCACGCACGTCCTAAACTGCAACCTCGTCCTTCGCGGTAGCTGGCGCGGAATTTTCTAGCGAAAACGCCGCGCCAGTCCGTACCGCGCACTGTGTTACGATAGGCGGCCCTATGCGCGTCATCGAAAAACGCCAACTCATGTCTGCGGACGAAATCCGCCGCACGCTCGACCGCCTCGCGCATGAAATCGTCGAAAAAACCGGCGGTGCCAAGGACCTGGGACTGATCGGCGTGCGTCGGCGTGGAATCCCTCTTGCCCAACGGCTTGCAAACGCAATAGGCGCTTCCTCAAAGGTCGAGATCCCTGTCGGCACTCTCGACATCACGCTCTACCGCGATGATCTCTCCACTGTTGCGCCTCAGCCGGTCGTCCAGTCGAGCGAAATCCCGTTCCCCGTAGACGACCGTGATCTTCTGCTCGTCGACGACGTTCTTTACACGGGCCGTACCGTTCGCGCCGCCATGAATGGGCTGTTTGACTTGGGTCGGCCGCGCCGCATCCGCCTGTGCGTACTAGTTGATCGGGGTCATCGCGAGCTACCTGTAGAGGCGAGTTTCATCGGCCGCACGGTCGAGACAACCGATACGGAAATCATTGAAGTCCGGCTAAACGAGATTGACCGCGAGGAACGCGTTGTGATTATGGATCGTGTGGATTGAACGAATGTCATCAAGACCAATAATCTGCACCCGAGAGGGCTTGTGTCGCACCGTTTCCATCATCTGTTGGCTATCGAGCCGCTGAGTCGCGAACAGATTACCTTTCTTCTTGATCAGGCGAAGCCTTTCCAGGAATTCCAGCGTTATCCGTTAAAAAAGCTGGCCACTCTACGCGGCAAGACCATCGCGCTAAGTTTTTTCGAAAATTCCACGCGCACCCGCATCAGCTTTGCCACAGCGGCTGCCCGCATGGGCGCTGATACGATGAATCTCCAGGCCGAATCCTCGAGCTTGAAAAAAGGCGAATCCCTCCTCGACACCATCCACACGCTCGAAGCCATGAAGCCCGACGCGTTCGTCATACGCCACAGCTCATCCGGCGCTGCTGAATTCGTCTCGCGCCGCGTGGATGTGCCGGTCATCAACGCCGGCGATGGCACGCACGAACATCCCACGCAGGGATTGCTCGACGCGCTGACGATTCGCGACCGCCGCGGCCAGCTCGACGGCTGCAAGATCACCATCATCGGCGATATTCTTCATAGTCGCGTGGCGCGCTCGAACATCCATCTTCTCGCCAAATTCGGTGCGCTCATCACGCTATGCGGCCCAGCCATGTGGCTTCCGCGCGAACTGGAGTGCCTCGCGCCCAATGTTCGCCGCGTTCCTGTGCTGGAAGATGCCCTTGACGGAGCGGATGTCATTATGGCCCTCCGCATTCAGCAGGAGCGCATTCACGAGCCGTCACTTCCTGCGGACGAGTACATCCTTCGATATCAACTGACTCCCGCGCGGCTTCGCCTGGCTCGCCCGGATGCCATTGTTCTACATCCCGGGCCCATGATCCGCGGCCTTGAAATCGATCCCGCGGTTGCCGACAGCTCGCAATCTTGCGTTCTTGAGCAAGTCACAAACGGGCTTGCGATTCGCATGGCAATTCTCTTCGAACTCGTCGCTGGCTCCAGCGATCCGCAAGAACACGTAAAGGATTCCGCTCATGCTTCTGATTAAAAACGGCTGCGTCATTGATCCCTCGTCCAAGACTGATACACGCCTCGATGTGCTTGTCGATAAAGGCAAGATTGCTAAGGTCGCGCCTTCCATTTCTGCCTCGGACGCGCTTTCTCTTGACGCCGCGAACTGCGTCGTCGCGCCCGGCTTCATTGATCTGCACTGCCATCTCCGCGAACCGGGCGGCGAAATCTCCGAAACCATCGAATCCGGAACGCAGTCGGCCGCGCGCGGAGGTTTTACTGCCGTTTGCCCGATGCCTAACACTCAGCCCGTAAATGACAACGCCTCTGTCACACGCGCGATCATGGAGCGCGCCGCCGCAGTTTCTCCTGTTCGCGTGTGGCCCATTGGCGCGGCTTCCAGGGAAAGCAAAGGCGAGCAGCTCGCCGAAATCGCCGCCATGCAGCAAGCCGGTGCTGTGGCGGTCAGCGATGACGGCAAACCAATCGCCTCAGCACGGCTCCTCCGTCAAGTGATGGATTACTGCGGCCCGCTGGGTCTGCCTGTAATTGATCACTGCGAGGACACTTCTCTCGCCGCCGGAGGGGTGATGCGTGAAGGCCCGCGCTCAATTCGGCTCGGACTGAAAGGCATGCCGGCCGCCGCGGAATCGGTTTGCGCCGGCCGCGATGTCGAAGTTGCTCTACTCAGCGGCGCGCGCCTTCACGTCGCTCACATGTCCACGCGCGGCTCTCTCGAACACGTCCGTTCCGCGAAGCGGAGCGGGCTTGCAGTGACGTGTGAAGTTACGCCGCATCATTTCACTCTTATCGATGAGGACGTGCAGTACGATTCGCACTACAAAATGAATCCGCCGCTCGCCTCGCGGGAAGACCGCGATGCGCTGCTGGAGGGCCTCGCCGACGGAACCGTGGATGCGATCGCCACCGACCACGCTCCGCACCATCCCGCTAGCAAAGATGTGGAATTCGACCGCGCCCCTTTCGGCATTCTGGGGTTTGAAACGGCCATCGCCCTCGCGCTCAGCGAACTGGTGCACGCCAAACGCATTTCATTGATGCGAATGGTAGAACTGTTTACTTCAGGACCTGCTCGTGTCTTGGGTAAGAATGGGAAGAGTCATGCGCTGGCCGAAGGCTCCCCTGCAGACATCACGATCTTCTCAACCGAACGAGAATGGACCTACCGCACGGCTGACTCTCCCAGCCGTTCGCGAAACTCGCCCTTCGACGGCCGCAAATTCCGCGGCGGCCCGGTCGCGACAATTGTCGACGGCAAAATCGTCTGTCGGTCCTGAGAGCGAAGCCAGTCAGGCTAAATTATGCTGGAAAAACGCTAGCGATAGCGTCCATGCCCGCTCTGCGGCCGCTTTGTTGTAGCTCGGCCGCGTGTCGTTGAAAAAGGCGTGGTCCGCATCGGCAAATTCCATGCTCGCAAACGTCTTTTGCGCCTTTTGCAGGGCCTCGTTGACTGCGTTCCTCTGCTCCGGACCGATGTGTCTGTCGCGGCCTCCCCAAAACAAGAAGATCGGCGCCTTCGTTTCCTCCACGCGGCCCAACAATCCCGGCCCGCGCTCGCTCTTCGCGATGCCACCGCCGTAGAAGGAAATCGCGGCCCGCAATGGCAGAATCAAATTCGCAAGGAAAGACACGCGCCCACCCATGCAGAATCCCACACACGCAATCCGCTGCGCATCAATCGTCCTTTGCCTTAAGAGCGCATCGTGCGCCGCCCGAAGGTCGGCTTCGAGGTTCGCATCCGTAAGGGCCATAACGTGCGGCCTCACTGCCTGAAAATCTGCAAAGTTGCCTTCAAATCCCGGCGGCGCGGTGCGATGGAACAATTCCGGCGCGATCGTCAGGTAACCTTCCTTCGCAAGCCGCTCCGTCACATCGCGAATGTGCTTGTCGATGCCAAAGGCTTCCTGAAACACAAGCACGCCCGGCAACTTCTCGCCCCGCTCCGGTCGCGCCATGTAAGCGCGCATCTCCGTCCTGTCACTCACTTTCAGCGTCACAAATTCCGTTTTCAATTCGGACATGATCCGCTCCTTCTTCATTGTCACTACGTTTGTTCGGAGGTTCTATGGAAGGCGCTATCTAACGAGATTCTTCGGGGGCGCTTGTAACGTCTACCCTCTCAGTTCAGACATCCAAATGTCAGTGCGCTGTCGGTTCCGCGGCGGGATGCATGCCATGCTGGGGGACTTCGTGGACTCCGCGGGCTGGCGGCTCCTGATGGAACCGGAAAAGTTGATTGAGCGGGCCGGCGCCTTTCCCGATTGCATAACTTTTCTCCATGGCTTTATACACGTACGCCTTCGACAGAATCAGTGCTTCGCGAAGCTGCTGACCCAGCGCAAGCTGCGCCGCCACCGCCGACGAAAGAGTGCATCCCGATCCGTGCGTATTCTCGCTTTTTACGTGATCTCCGCCGAAAGCATTGATCTCTCCGTCTTCATAGAGAACGTCAGCCGGCTTTTCGAGATGTCCCCCAGTGACGATTACCGCCTTTGCGCCCATCTCTGCCAATTTCTGCGCCGCGGCTTTCATTTCTGCAATATCCTTCACTTCCAAGCCAGTCAGCAGGGCAGCCTCATCCATATTCGGCGTGATGACCGTCGCGCGCTTCATCAGTTCGTCTCGCAGAAATTTCACTCCGGTCGCGTCAAGCAGTTCCGGATTCCCGATCGATGGCCGGATTACGGAATCCAGAACCACGTGCGGGAAATGATTTTTGTCCAGGAATTCCGCCACAACGGCGGCGTTTGCCTTGTTGCCGAGCATTCCGATTTTCACTGCCGCGATGCTCACGTCATCTGCCAGAGCGTCCAGCTGTTCGCGCAGCGTCGCCGCTGGTGTGGGATGCACTGCGGTCACGCCTTGCGTCGACTGAGCTGTCAATGCGGTGATCGCCGCAACGCCATAACAATTGTGCGCCGCGAACGTCTTCAAATCCGCGCCTACGCCGGCTCCGCAAGAAGGATCAAAACCCGCAATGGTCAGCAGAATCGGTGGATGGTTATGTGTGTGGTTAGTGTGATTGGTGCTGGTCAATTCGTCGCGCCCTCCGCGCAAGGCACAGATTACGCCGCCGCTCGTCGCGCGCGCCGCTTACTTGCAAATGTACGCGCCTTTTTCGTCGCTGCGCAAGATTAATTTTCTCTGAAACAGATTTTCATTTTCACAATCTTCTTAGCAACCGCACGAATCCTTGCAAGCCGAGGATCGGCTCAAGCTCTGGGCAACGCTTTTCGCCGGAGTGTTGAAATCCCGCTTTCTCATACACCGACCGCGCAGAATCATTTCCAATATATGTCGTGATCTGCGCGAGCCGCCGCCCACGCCGAATGCCGTCGCGCACAACCTCGTCAAGCAACGCAGTGGCCAGACTTCGTCCTCGGTGCTCCGGTCTCGTTGCCACACTTTCAATGACCCAGTCCGCTCCTACCTCCTCCGGAAAGCAAGCCCACAATGGAGCCGACCGCTGCCGTGACGCCTCGAAATCGGCTCCACTCCATCCGAGGTCGCGCTGAACGGCCGACATCGCCTCCGCTAGAATTCTCCATACGTCTGCGTGCATCTCGAAGCCGCTGAGCGCCGCTGCCGGCTGTCCCTCGGCTTCGGCCACAAGAGCGTTCTCGTAGTGGAAGATCGAACGCGGCTCGGCAACTACGAGGCGCGAGAGGTAGTCCAGGCACGCGTCTTCGTCCGCGCCGATAATCAGGTCCCATATGCCGCGTTTCAACTGTGACCGCGACGCGCACAGCGTCACCCACGCCAGAAAACCTGCATCATCGGGGCGCGCCCGCCGTATCTCAACGCGCATTTTTCTCGGTTCGTTGGATGGCCATCATAACCCCTACGCTAGCTGTTCTCTCGTTCGTCACCATTCCACATTCCAAAGGTTGCCACCTCGCGGTGGTCAGCAAATCATATGCGAGACGTGATAGCGTAGGTAGTGCGAAGCAGCAACTATTGCCCATGAACCAGAAGTTACCCTCCCTCGTCATTGTCGGCCGACCCAACGTCGGCAAATCAACGCTGTTTAATCGCCTGACCGGAACTCGACGCTCCATTGTCACCGACGAGCCCGGAATCACGCGTGACCGCATCTACGGAACTGCGGAGTGGGAAGGCAAGCGCTTCGAAGTGGTTGACACCGGCGGCATCGTCCCCGAAGAAAAAGCCGGGATTCCGGGCGAAATTTTGCGGCAGGCTCACGTCGCGATCGCAAATGCGATCTTTGTGATTCTGGTTGTGGACGCACGAACGGGGCCCGTCCCGCTCGATTTTGAATTGGCCCAGCTTTTGCGCCGCACGGGCAAACCGCTCATCGTTGTTGCGAATAAAGTGGATACGCCCAAACAAATCTCTTTGGCCGCTGCTTTTTACGAGCTTGGCGACAAAGTGTTTCCTGTTTCTTCGGAGCACGGATTGGGCGTTGATGATTTGCTTGATTCTCTCACGAAGGATTTTTCCCTTGCGACGGCTGAGGCGGCCGCTGCTGAAATCAATATCGCGATCGTCGGACGCCCCAACGTCGGCAAGTCCACGTTGCTCAACCGTATGGCCGGCGAAGACCGGTCGATTGTCTCACCCGAACCCGGAACGACTCGTGACGCAGTCGACACCGTCATCGAGCGCGATGGCAAAGTATATCGCTTCCTTGACACGGCCGGAATTCGGCGCAAGGGAAAAACGAAGCTGGTCGCGGAAAAACTCAGCGTCGTTATGGCGCGCCGTCACCTGGAACGCGCTGACGTCGCGCTTCTCGTGACTGACGGCACGCTCGGAGTCACTTCGCATGATGCAACGATTGCGAGCTACACGCAGCAATCCGGCAGCGGGCTCATCGTTGTGGTGAATAAATGGGATTTGGCATTGAAAGCGGCGCAGCGGCACGCCGATGAGGAGAAAAAATCGAAGCCGGCCGCGCGCGTGAATCCCATGAAGCTCATGGCCGACTATGAAAAACTCATTCGCGAAAAACTCAAGTTTCTCGACTACGCGCCGCTTATTTTTCTTTCCGCACTGACTGGAGAGCGTACCGGTGGGCTTTTTTCGCTGATCGACAAAGTTATCGCGTCGCGCGAGCGTCGGATCTCAACGGGAGAGATGAATCGCTGGCTCTCCAGCGTCGATCTGGAACGTGGCACTTCGCCCGCGGAGAGCAAAATCAAGATCTATTACGTCACGCAAGCTTCCATCGCACCGCCTACGTTCGTGCTTTTTACAAATCAGAAGCGACGTCTGCATTTCAGTTACGAGCGTTTCCTGGAGAATCAACTGCGCAAGAAGTTCGATTTCATCGGCACACCGATTCGATTCCAGCAGCGTGTGAAACAGCGCACTCGCCGGTCAGCGGCTGCGGTTCGAGAATCGGCGTGAATTCGCGCGAAGATTTGCTTACAATCAGGCCGCTTACGTCCTTTGCCCTTCGTTCACGCTCGCGAAGAAAGGAGCCACTTCTTGCCACGGGAAAGCGAAAATGACTGCACATCGAAACTGAGCCGCCGCAAATTCCTAGGCTCCGCCGCCGTGCTCGGCGCAGCCTCACTCGCGCGCACACCGCTGATGCCTCGCGAAGCAGCTGCCGCGTCAGCGGAAGTGTCGGCATTCGAGCTCGATGAAGTCACCGTCGGTGAATTGCAAGAAGGGATGAAGTCCGGAAAATTCACCGCGCACTCCGTGGCGCAGAAGTATCTGGATCGCATTAGTGAAATCGACAAGCAAGGTCCGGCCATCAATTCAATCATTGAAATGAACCCAGACGCCCTTTCGATCGCGGATTCGCTCGACGACGAACGCAAGAGCAAAGGTCCTCGCGGTCCGCTGCATGGGATTCCTGTTCTGATCAAAGACAACATCGGCACTTCCGACCGGATGATGACGACCGCGGGCTCTCTCGCGCTCTCCGGTTTCACACCGACAAAAGATTCTGGCGTAGCGCGCCGCCTTCGCGAAGCGGGTGCTCTGATTCTTGGAAAGACAAATCTCAGCGAATGGGCAAATTTTCGCTCAAATAGCTCGTCGAGCGGCTGGAGCGGCCGCGGCGGCCAAACTCACAATCCGTACGCGACGGATCGCAATCCATGCGGCTCGAGTTCTGGTTCGGGGGCGGCGGCATCGGCAAATCTTGCCGCGATTACGATAGGCACGGAAACAGACGGCTCGATTGTGTGTCCATCATCGGCCAACGGAGTGGTTGGAATCAAGCCAACAGTTGGACTCGTCAGCCGCGCGGGAATTATTCCGATTTCGCACAGCCAGGACACCGCGGGTCCGATCTGCCGCACCGTTGCCGACGCAGCTGCATTATTGAGCGTGGTTGCCGCAGTCGATGCGGACGATGCTGCAACCAGAGTTGCCTCAAGAAAAGCATATCCGGACTACACACGCTTCTTGGACAAGGGCGGATTGCGCGGAGCCCGCATCGGAGTTGTGCGGAAGCTTTTCTTCATGCACGACAAGCTCGATCCAGTAATGAAAGCAGCGCTTGACGCGATGAAGAGCGAAGGCGCGATTCTTGTGGACCCTGTGGCCGTTGACACTCTTGGAAAATTCGACGCGTCAGAGAACATCGTTCTGCAATACGAATTCAAAGCCGACATGCATAGGTATCTCGCGCAATTTCCAAATGCTCCCGTACATTCTCTGAAAGAGATCATCGAGTTTAACGAGCGCAACCATGACAAAGAGCTTTTGTATTTCGGACAGGAAGTGATGATCGAGTCGGAAAAAAGAGGCCCGCTTACCGACAAAGCATACGTGGATGCTTTGGCAAAAAATCATCTGCTCGCGCGTCAACAAGGGATTGATGCAGTGATGGACAAATACAAGCTCGACGCTTTGGTTGCCCCGACGGGCGGTCCTGCGTGGGTAACGGATCTCGTGAACGGAGACCACGATACTGGCGGCAGCTCGTCGCCTGCTGCCGTCGCGGGCTACCCAAACATCAACGTGCCGGCTGGATTTGTTTTTCGGTTGCCGGTGGGTATTTCGTTTTTCGGACGCGCGTGGAGCGAACCGGTCTTGATCAAAATTGCATACGCCTTCGAGCAAACCACACAGGTCCGCAGACCGCCACAATTCCTCAGCACCGCGAACTTAGAGACAAATTCCTGAAGATTGGTGCCGCGCGTGCCGCGCAGGATGGTGTTGACAGGAACAGGAATGGGTTTACGATAACAGAAGAAAGCATTCAGAGATGGCGTCTGCGGCCCAACACGCATCGGTAATTCCCGAAAAGAATCTGTTTCGCATCGGCGAAGTGAGCCGACTCACCGGAACGAAGGCTTTTGTTTTGCGTTACTGGGAAACGGAGTTTCCGACGCTCGAACCGGTGAAAAGCGCGAGCGGCCACCGGATGTATCGCCGCGAAGACATCGAGACAGTGTTTGAAATCAAGCGGCTTCTCTACGATGAAGGTTTTACCATCGCGGGAGCACGGCGTCATCTTGCCGAGCAAAGCGGTCATGTTGAAGCGGGCGCTCAAGCCGCTGCGGCACAGCAGCCGCCCGCGCGCGAACGCGATCACGAACTGTCGCGGACGCAGCGCAAATGCTTGCTGGACCTGCGGGAAGAGCTGCTCGCAATCTTGACCCTCCTCGAAGGCCAGTGATACGCTAATTTCGTTCACGGTCGGGACGTGGCGCAGCCTGGTAGCGCGCACGCTTGGGGTGCGTGAGGTCGCTGGTTCGAATCCAGTCGTCCCGACCACTTCTCTTGACCCCTTTTCACTAGTTGAACTTTTGAGCCGTTCTCTGATTTGAATGCCGAACATTCTCGTAACCAATGACGACGGCATCGCAGCGCCAGGATTGCGCGCGCTCGCGACATCGCTCGCGAGCATCGGGACCGTGACCATTGTAGCGCCGTCGCATGAACGCAGCGCGTCCGCGCAATCTCTTACGCTGCGGCAACCGATTTTCTGCGACCAAATCGCGGAGCGCGAATGGTCTGTCGAAGGGACTCCGGCTGACGCGGTGATCCTCGCGTTCCACACCCTGCTGAAGCAACGGCCGGATCTGGTTGTTTCGGGAATTAATCGCGGCAGCAATCTTGGGGAGAACGTTTATTACTCCGGAACAATCGGAGCGGCAATGGAAGGAGCGATTAATCGCGTTCCGTCTATCGCGATTTCTGTAGCATCAAAGGCGAGCGATGTGGATTTCTCTCCTGCGATGGATTTCATTGCGCGCCTCGCACCGCTAGTGCTTCGCGAGGGTTTGCCAAAAGGGGTTTTGCTGAACGTGAACGTTCCCACTCCGTGGAACGGCGGCGTGCGATTCACGCGTCAGTCGCCGAAGATCACGCGCAATGTCCTGCAAAAAGGTGAAGATCCGCGAGGACGAACCTACTATTGGCTGAACGAACAGAGAATCACGGAAGACATCGCTGCGGACACGGACCACGCCGCGATTCTCGCGGGAGAAGTATCGGTGACGCCGCTGGTGATTGACCACACGGACGCCCCATCGCTCAATCATCTTTCCCAATGGAAGCGATCGCTCGAAGAAAAATAGATGCTATACGCGGGCGTTGTGAATCAGGCGCTCGCGAATGGCGGAATTGCCAGCCATTTCGATCGCTGTCCACACCATCGCGAGAGCTCCATCCAATACGGCCTTGTCGGCTTCTTCTGTCGCGCAATGGGCAGTGAACTCCGGCTGATGATTCGCGGCGGGCAGAGAGTTAATTCCAATCATCGGATGAATCGAAGGAAGGGTGTAGGAAACGTTTCCCATGTCCGTTGATGCTGCCAAGCGCGACTTCGTCGGACCTGGTTCCGGGAATTTGCGGCCGATCGCTTCCGCGTTGCGTTTGTAAATCATGCTTATCTCATGGTCGTAGCGAACGTCGGCGTAGGGTTTATCGCCGCCGCGAATTTCGAGCTTGCATCCCGTAGCTACCGCGCCTGCTTCGAAACAGCGGTAGACTTTGGCGCGCACTTCTTCGAGTTCCGCAAGATTCTCTCCTCGAACCAAGTATCGCGCGGAAGTGTGCGCCGGGACGACGTTCGGTGCGTCTCCGCCATGCGTAACGATTCCATGCACGCGATCGGTTTGGCGCAAGTGCTGCCGCAAAAGGCCAATGGAAGTTTGAGCGACGGTCAAAGCGTCGGCGGCATTGATGCCCATTTCTGGAAACGCGGAGGCGTGCGCTTCTTTGCCGGTGTAGTGCACGTCGAACATGGAAGCGGCGATCAGATGAGCTTCGAGGATTTCCATCGGCGCGGGGTGCACCATCATCGCTGCATGCATTTCAGAAAACGCGCCGCGCTCGAGAAGTACGACTTTTCCGCTTGCATTTCCGACTTCTTCCGCTGGTGTGCCGACGACGCTGACCGTCAAGCCGACGTCGTTCGCCACTTGCGCGGCAGCAATTCCCGCACCGACAGCCATGGCCGCGATCATGTTGTGGCCACAGGCGTGGCCGATCTCTGGAAGCGAGTCGTATTCGGCGCAAATGGCGATATGGAGCGGGCCGCTTCCGGCGCGCGCAACGAAAGCCGTTGGCAAGCCGCAAATTCCGCGCTTAACATCAAAGCCTGCGCCATCCAATTCTTCGGAGAGCCAAGCGCAGGCTTTCTCTTCTTCAAAGCCCAGTTCAGGATTGGAGTGGATGCGATGGCTGAGGGAGAGAATTGCTTTGTGGACGCTGTGAAGTTTCTCTTGCGCGCCGGCTTTGGAAGTCAATTTTTCCATGGCACTCCGATCTAACTGCTGTGGCCTGCTTCCACAAAAGTTGTCCTACGTGCTTCGCCGCGCTCGAGCGCCGCTGCTAAATCCGCATACAGGAGACGGTGAAACAGATGTTCCCCAGCTTCTCGGCGGACGGATAGCCGGCCGGCTTGATAGGCGTTTGAATGCAATCCCCGCTGTACCGCTTCGCAGATATCCACATCTTCTTCCTGCACGCGATGACTTACTGCGATGCTTTGTCGATTGTGCTCGCCGGCGGCTCCATCCACATCGGCAAAATAAAAATCGAAAATCACGCGGCAGCTATCAATGGAAAGTGGCAGAACGAGATTTGTGTCCAGATAGCCTTCATACCAATTAAGCATGAAGTTCGGATATTGCCAAAAATAGTAGGCGCGGTCACCGTGGCGCGTGGCTGCTGCGTCAGAATCTGCTCCCGGAGTGGATGCTTTCACAGGGCTCGATTGCAAAGAAAAGCGGTCCGCATTCTCGATAGTGTAATTTGCGTATTCAAGAACGCTGTTCAACCCTTTATGAAGATGCGGGACGTGATAGCCGCCGTCGAGATAGTTGTCGACGTAAACCTTCCAGTTGCAGTTGAGCTCATAGACGCGACGCTCAAAAAAATGCAACGCGCGCAAGTTGAGGGGTGCCACGCGTCCCACAAGACTGCCGAGAAAATCGTGGAGCGAGGCGGCGTCAGCATCGAGGTTGACGAAAACAAAATGCTCCCAGGTCTCGACGCGCACAGGCACGAGACCGTTCTTGGCGCGGTCGAAATCGCATACGCCATCAAAATCGGGTGTGCCCTTCAACGCTCCGTCGATACCGTAGGTCCAGCCGTGATAGGGGCAGCGGAAATTTGCGGCATGGCCTGAAGGTTCAGTGACAACGGCGGCGGCGTGATGCCGGCAGACATTGTAAAAAGCCCGGAGAACGCCGTCCGCGCCGCGCGCGATGACGAGAGGTTCGCCATCCAGATCTGCGGTGAAAAAGTCACCCGGCTTTGAAACTTGATCCGTGCGTCCAATCGTCTGCCACGTGCGATGGAAGATTGCTCGCCGTTCCAATTCAGCGATGCGCGGGTCGATGTACCAGAACGCCGGAATGGTGTAAGCGTGCGCGAGGGGTGCGCGAGCGTTGTAGCTGTGAACGATTTCTCTTAGTGATTCCGGCATAGGCATCGGTGAGCTGCATTCAGAACTTATCTTGGCGCTTCGATTATGGACTGAATTCGTGGCCTTGGGAAGGCTTCCGCTCGTTCGGTAGACTACTGCGCGGAACGACCAAACTGTATGATGAGCTGG
>DATFQU010000195.1:0-8525 GCA_035264005.1 Candidatus Acidiferrales bacterium | reverse complement strand
GGACGACCCGACGATTCATTTCAATACTGACGGATTTCTGGTACGGCCCGCGCCGATCGGAAACGTGGTGAATCAGGGCGCGGGGGTGGTTACGCACGGGATTCGCGTGGCGTATCTGGGATGGACGAGCGACGGGCACATCGGGCCCATCAACGTAAGCCATGCATTCTATCAGGCGCTAGGATACGACACGTTCAACGCGATTGCGGGGCGAAGAGTGACGGTGAATGCGCAGATGGCAGCGCTGGAACTTTCGAAAGACAAAGACTGGATGCGTTTTCGCGGATCGTTCTTATACTCGTCAGGCGATGCGAATCCGCGCAACGGCCGCGCGCGAGGATTCGACGCGATCATCGACAATCCGGCATTTGCGGGCGGAGTGTTCAGTTTCTGGAACCGCGAGGCGATACGGCTGTCGGGCTCGGGTGTGGACCTGACACCTGAAGAGAGTTTGCTGCCGAATCTGCGTTCGGACAAAAACGAAGGCCAGGCGAATTTTGTGAATCCGGGAATCTGGATTTACAACGCAGGAGCGGATTTTGACGTGACGACGAAGCTGACAGCCGTGACGAATTTCAATTTCATGCGATTCGACCGGACAGAGCCGCTTGAACTGGTGCTGTTTCAGTCGCCGATTCGGCACGATATCGGTGAGGAGTTTGATCTGGGCGCAAAGTACAGGCCGCCGCTTACGGAGAATATTGCGCTGACGTTCGGCGGATCCGTGTTTCAACCGGGGCAGGGTTTTCAGAATATTTATACGAAACGGACGCTGTTTTCGGCGTTTGCGAATTTGAGATTTCGATTTTGAGGCGAGTGCGCGAGTGAGACGCACCAGCAAGCTCACAATGATGTTTCTGCGACGAGCGTATTTCGCACCGGCATGCTTCGCACTGGCGGGCGCTGCGCTGTTTGTGCTGCTGATGACTCGCGAGGATGTACATGCGCAAAATCGAAATAACGCAGCGCTGCTGATCAATCAGACGCAAGCCGACGCAGATCGAAAATCCGCAGGATGCGTTTCGTGCCACGTGGGCGTGGATCAACCGACGATGCACACAACGAGCACGGTGCGGCTGGGATGCGTGGACTGTCACACGGGAAATGCAAGCGTCGTGGTTCCTTCCGGCGCGAAAGCCGGGTCAGCGGAATATGAAGCTGCAAAAGCGAAGGCGCACCCCACGCCGAAGCTGCCATGGCTCTGGAAAAGTTCGGCGAATCCGGTGCGCGCGTATACGGACTGGCTGCGCGAAAGTGCGGAATACATTCAGTTCGTCAACCCGGGGGATTTGCGAGTGGCAAATAAAACGTGCGGGCAAAACGGATGCCACGCGCAGGAAGTTTATTCCGTGCGGACGAGCATGATGGCGGTCGGCGGAATTTTGTGGGGCGCGGCGCTCTACAACAACGGTTCGTATCCGCTGAAGGACGAACATCTCGGAGAGAGCTATGCGGCGGACGGCACGCCGCAAAGAGTGAAGACCTATCCCGTGCCGACTGCCGAAGAGACTCTTGCAAAAGGGATTTTGCCATTCGAGGAGCCGCTGGAGCGGTGGGAGATTTCGCAGCCGGGAAATGTGTTGCGAGTTTTCGAGCGGGGCGGTGCAGAGAAAAGTGAGATTGGAAATCCGGACCGGCTGGAAGAGCCGGGAAAGCCGGACGACAAATTGAGTTCCCGCGGATTTGGTACGCAACTCAGAACCGATCCGGTTTTTCTGGGCTTGCAAAAAACGCGGCTGCTGGACCCGACATTGAATTTGCCGGGGACGAACGATCAGCCGGGAGATTATCGCGGGAGCGGCTGCACGGCGTGCCATGTGGTTTATGCGAACGACCGCTCGACCGCGCATTCGATGCAGTACGCGCAATACGGAAACATGGGCGAAAGCGCGCAGGCGGATCCGACGATTCCGCGCGGGGAGCCCGGGCATCCGATCAAGCACGCGTTTACGCTGTCGATGCCTTCGAGCCAGTGCATGGTGTGCCATGTGCATCCGGGCACGAACATGCTGGCGACGTATTACGGCGACACGTGGTGGGACAACGAAGTGGACGCGAAGACGATGTATCCGCAGAAGCAGCGCAACCCTACGGAAGGGGAACGCTACAAAGTTGGATTGCGAAATCCGGAGGCGGCGGCTCCCCGCGGACTCTGGGCCGACGTGAACTTTCTGGCGCAGACTGGGAGCGCGGAGTTCAACCAGAAGCTCACGAAAACGCAATTTGACGATTTTCACGGGCACGGCTGGATTTTCCGGCAAGTGCAGAAGCACGACCGCGATGGAAACTTGCTCGATGCGAACGGAAACACGGTGGCCTTCGACGATCCACAGAAATTTGGGAAGGCGGTTCATCTCCAAGATTTGCATTTGGAAAAAGGGATGCAGTGTGTGGATTGTCACTTTGCGCAAGACGCGCACGGAACGGGCAAGATTTACAACGAGCCGCGCGCAGCGATTGCGATTCATTGCACAGATTGCCACGGAACGATTCGGGAGAAGGCGACGCTGATTACGTCGGGGCCTGCGTCGCCGGAAGGAGGAATCAATCTGGCGGCACAGCGGACTCCGTGGGGCGAGCGCGAGTTCTACTGGGAGGACGGCAAACTTTACCAACGCTCGATGATGCAGCGCGACATGCAATGGGAAGTGACGCAGGTGCTGGACACGATTACGCCGGGGAATTCTCACTACAGCGAGAAATCGCGGCTGGCAAAAACGTTGCGCACGGATGGCGCGACGTGGGGCGACGTTCCGGCAAGCGACGAGGAACTGGCGCATCCGCGCGCCGGCATGACGTGCTTTGCGTGCCATTCGTCGTGGACGCCGAACTGCTTTGGATGCCATTTGCAGATGACCGCGAACAATCGGCGGAGAATGTTGCACAACGAAGGGACGGTGTCGCGGAACTGGACGACGTACAACTTCCAGGTGCTGCGAGACGATGCGTACATGCTGGCGGTCGATGGAACGGTGACCGGGCACCGCGTGGCGCCGGCGCGTTCGAGTTGCGCGATTCTGGTGAGTTCACAGAATGCGAATCGCGACTGGCTTTACTACACGCAGCAAACTGTTTCAGCGCCGGGATTCAGCGGGCAGGCGTTCAGCACGTTTGTGCCGCACACGGTGCGCGCGACGGAGACGAAGCAGTGCACGGATTGCCATGTGTCGAGCGCCGGCGACAACAATGCGTGGATGGCGCAAGTGCTGCTGCTGGGAACGAATTTCCTGAATTATCAGGGACGGTATGTGTATGTGGCGGAAGGAGACAAGGGATTTTCGGCCGTGGCTGTGGCGGAACACGACGATCCGGATACGGTTTACGGCAGCGATTTCCAGGAGATTGCGTATCCGGAGGATTACCGGAAATTTGTCGCGGGCGGACGGAAGCTGAGCGTGGCGCGGCATCATGTCGGCAAATCTGTTTTGAGCGTACAGACGCGAGGCGAATATATGTACGCGGCGATGGGCAAGGGCGGGTTCCGCGTTTATGACATCGCGAATGTGGACAACAAGAATTTTTCCGAGCAGATGGTGACGGCGCCAGTTTCTCCGCTGGGGCAGAGATTGTACGTGAAGACGAAGTTCGCGACGGACGTAGCGACGCCGACGACGCTCGCGGTGGATCCAACGCGGACGCAATTGGCGCAGAATCAGGAGCAGCCGATTCATTTGATGTACGGATTCCTGTATGTCACGGACAAATATGAAGGGCTGATCGTCGTCGGGAATCCGGATTTGAAGAGCAAAGCGCCGGGCGTGTCGACACTGCTCAACGGGAATCCGGAAGACAATTTTCTGCGGCGCGCGGCGACGTTCAATCCAAATGGAATTTTGAATGGAGCGCGGCGAATCGCGATTGCGGGGACGTATGCTTACATTTTGTGTGCGCACGGATTGGTGGTGGTGGACTTGAATAATCCGCTCGCGCCGCGCGTGGTGTCACAGATTGGCGCGCCGGAGTTGAATGAGCCGCGCGGGATCGCGATTCAGTTTCGGTACGGTTTCATTGTGGACCGCGATGGAATGAAGGTGCTGGATGTGACGGACCTCGCGCATCCGCGACTGCTGCCGAATGCGATTGTGCCGCTGAGCGATGCGAGAAATATTTATGTGGCGAGGACGTACGCCTACGTGGCGGCGGGCAAGCAAGGGATGGCGATTGTGAACGTGGAAAAACCGGAGCATCCGGCGCTGGACCAGATTTTCACGGCTGGCGGCGCCATGAACGATGTGAATGACGCAAAACTGGGCGCAACGGCGGCAAGCATTTTTGCGTACGTTGCGGACGGGCGAAATGGAATGCGCGTGGTGCAGTTGATCGCGCCGGAAGACAATCCGAGATTTGAGGGCTTCAGCCCCCGCCCGATCCCGAAGCTGGTTGCGACTTACCGCACGGCAGGAGCGGCGCTGGCGATTTCGAAAGGGATTGACAGGGATCGCGCGGTAGACGAGAGCGGGAATCAGATTGCTGTTTTCGGGCGACGTGGCGCGCGGCCATTTAATTTGACGGAGATGCAGCGAATGTTTTTGCATGACGGCAAGCTATATACGGTGACGGACGCGCCTCCGGCTAAACCACAGGCGCCATCCACGAGCGTCGCGGCGCGCGCAGAAAAGTGGATCAGCGAAGTGATCGGAAAAAGCGGCAATAAGTAGTTAGCGCAAGACGGCTGCGGTCGCCGGAACGTTGCCACTGGTGGGCGCGAAGTTCCGAGAATCCTTCAGGAAATCCGGCAGCGAGAACTTTCCAGGATAGATTTTCTCGTGCGACCAATCGTGATACGTGTGGCATTCATAACAACCGGCCGGCGCGGCGGAGGCGCGTTGGGCGTGGCATTGCTGGCAGGTGCGAACGCTGGGGAGATTCACGTCCGATGTAAGCTCGCTGGAAGAAATGCCTGAGTGACAGGATTCGCAGGTGACCATGCGGTGCGAGTCGTGGCTGAAATTCGAATTTGGCAGCCAGCGAAGGGTGATGCGCGATGGAGCAATCGCAGGCAGAGAATTTTGCGCCGAGACAGTGAGAGTGTGGCATTCCGCGCAAGTTTTTCGCCAAAGAAGGTTTTCCGCAGCAGCGGTTTGTTCTGCGACCCATTCCTCGGAAGTGACGACGCGCGGAGTGGGCGCGATCGGTTTCTCCGGCAGGCGCGGCGGAGAAAACGTTTCGCGCAAAGCTGATGGATGCGAGGCAAGGTACTGCTGATACTCGTTGCGAAGGAACGCGTCGACTTTCGCGGGTGTGCCGTGCGGCACGGATTGCGAAAAACGGCTGTCGAACTCGAGCGCGTGACACGAAAAGCACGTGTTTGAATAGGTTGGCGGCGCCATGTAGGCTAACTCGAGGCGTTTTTCGGCGGCGCTGCTGCGATGGGAAACGTTGGAGGCTCCCGCGTATTCCGTGCCGCCGGAAAACGTGACCGCCTCAATGCCTGGCACACCGTAAGGCCACAGACCGCGTCCCGCGCCGGGATGGTGGCAATCGTTGCAGGCAAGCTGAACGCGGCGGCCATCGGGACCGATCAGATTTGCTTGCAGATGAACCTGGTGATTGAACTTGATCGTGCCGGGGTCTTTCGAATTGCCACGCAGGGGAGCGAACTCCGGGTGCGTCGCGAATGAAAGGACAGTACGCACGAAATGCGGAGCGCCGTTAGCCGTTGAGAGATTCGCGTGGCATTGCGTGCAGGAAACATCGCTTACGTTAATCAGGCGCGCGCGACCGAGATGCTCGGTATGGCACGAACTGCACGATGGCGTGAAGATTTGCGCTGCTTGATGAATCGGACCGTCGTGGCAGGCGAGACAGGCTTGATCGCTGACCGAATAGCGAAACGAAACTGTGTCCGCAACGTGGCATGCGGAGCATTTCTGTCCGAAGAACGCGTGCGACGCGGAGACGGGCCCCATGCTGTAAGGCGTTCGACTGCCGGAGACGCGGACAACGGCAAGCCATAACAGCGCGACTGCAGGGACGGCCACAGAAAGAATGAAGCGCCAGCGGCGAAGCGGATGCGGCCGCTCGAAATACGAGAGCTCGATTCGCTGCGCCAGCTTCTTCGCTGTTCTCGGACGGCGTGGCAAAACGTTCGCTCCTTGCTTTCCGTTTTAGAAGCGCAAAGCCATCACAGCATGTACGGCAACGAGCACAAGCAAACCGTAAGACAACGGCACGTGGACGAGCAGCCAAGCATGCAAGATGCGGTGCAAATGGGCCTGACGAACGAGCTGGCGCTCTTCTTCGCAGATGCTTTCGAAATCCTTAAGCGTTTCGTGGAGCTCGGGCGGAAGCAACAGACGCAGCTCCTCGAATAAACCTGCTGCGCGGGGCGCATCGGCGAGAGGCGACGAGCGCCGTTCCGCGGGCGTGTTCAAAAACGGACGCATACGGCGCACGTAGAACTCACGCAGTTGCGCGCGCGACTCTTCGCTTACTTCGACGCCTATTTCAACGGCGGATGCAGTTTGGCCCGAAGCGGCAATCTCGCTGGCAGCCGGAGCGCGAACGCCTTCTATTGTTCCGCAGGCTGCGGTAGCAAGCTGATCGGCTTCTTCGCGCAACTGCGAGCGCACATGGTCGATCTGTTCGTAGATCGTCTCCATCGGCACTTCGATTGTCATGCGACGAGGGATGTACGCTTGCAGGATCGCACCGAAGATGCCGCTCGCGACTACGAGAAAAGTCAAAATCATCAAAACAAAAGTGAGCGTTCCACGCTTGTGGAATCCGGCGTGAAACAAAACCAGCGGAAGGCTGATCAATCCAAGCCACAAGTGACCACGCATCCATGTTTGCGCGCGGCCGACTCGCCACACGGGAACTTTTTTACGGGCGCCAAGCAATCCGGCAAAAATCATGAGCGCGAAAGCGGCGATGCCGAAGGCAAGCCCGGTGGCGCTGCCTCCGCGAGGCCCTTGCGGCGAACTGAGCGCGTAAGGAATGTACACAGCGGTTGCAACGATGAGAATGATGACTGTCGCAGTGAGCCATTTTCGATGCGTTTGATCGAAGAGCACGCCGGTCCTCAGTCCGACTTGGATTGCGCAAGGAGCCGGCCGAAGAATTTGCGCGGATCAACCCGATGGGCAGCGTCGTGAGGACATGCGTAAACGCAGCTCGGCTCGGCGTGATCGGTGCACAGGTCGCAGGAAGTGGCTTTTTGCTTGACGACAGCGCGCGTGCGGCCCGGCGACTCGGGATCGGCGACGTTCACCGTGAACGGATGCATGTTGATGTTTCCGTAAGGACAATTGTTGGCGCACTGGCCGCAACCGATGCACCAGTCCTCAATAATCACTTCGAGCGAATTGCGCCGGCGAATCGAGCCAACAGGACAGCCAACCATGCACAACGGGTCGCGGCACTGGCGGCAGGACGTTGCCACGAGATACTTGTCGAAGCGCAGGCCTTCGCGAATGAGGCGCGTCACGCCATCGTGAGCGTCGGCGCATGCGCGAACGCAGGCGTCGCAGCGAGTGCAGCGTTCCAGATCGAGGATGAGCAGGCTCTGCGCTTCCATCAAACCTTGCGCCAGGAAATCCTGCAGCGGTGTGGATTCGACCAGAGCGAGACGGTCTCGATTTTCCTGCTGGCGGCCCAGGGCGACGGTTTCGAGGCTGCGGTGAATCTCCGGAAACTGCTCCATCATCAGCCGAAAATCATCCGCGGCGATACGCACCACTTCAACGTGGTCGAGCGCTGCGCAGGTCGCCGTGCGAGTCCCGCCTCCCAGTAATCCGACTTCGCCGAAATATCCGCCGCGGCCAAGGTAGGCGAGAATTATTTCCCCGCCGGGATGAGACTGAGAGACTTTCACGAAACCAATGCGCACAAGGTAAAAACTGTCGGCCATTTCTCCTTGACGGCAGATGACCTGACCGGGCGAGTAACGAATCAGTTCGACCTTGTCGCGCAGCAGGTCGATGAAAGTGGGCGTGAGCTGAGCGAACACAGGAACACTGCGCAGGTGCGAGTCAAGCGCGCGACGGCGATAGTTCTGCTCGATCTCGCCGCGGAAATTCTTGTTGCGCTGGAGAATGTCGAGAACGTTGCGAAGCATCTCCAGCGCGGTGCATTCCGTGAGAGCTTGCACGGTGGCGGAGCGCGGATAAAAGCTCATGCAAGTCATTTCGCCGAAGAGCTCGCCCGGGCCAAGTTCGGCGACAGGCTTTGCGAGCGGGAGGTCGGCGGGGGCGTCGATGGGAATGGTGCGGCGGTCGGCTTCCTCTTCGCGGCGGTCCTCGGCGCTGTGCGCCAGCCGGCTGGAGAGCTTGCTAAAAAATCCGCGAGCGCCGCCTTCGGTTTTCACGTGGCCGATCTGCGTGTTGATAGAAACTTGAGCGCTGCCTTTCAGCAGATAAAACGCTGTGGATCCGTAATCCCCCTCGCGGCAAATGATTTCGCCGGGTCGGAAATGCCGCATGACAACCGAGCCGCTGTTCAATTCGAGGAAAGTGCCTGAAACTCCCGAAAAAACAGGCAGACCCTTGAGAAATTCCGGCAGCGCAGGATCGCCGACGCTCAGC
>DATFQU010000194.1:0-2114 GCA_035264005.1 Candidatus Acidiferrales bacterium | reverse complement strand
CACGGCCCTTGACTGCGCCAAAAAAGCGGAAAAGGAGGCGGCTGATAACAAGAGGGAAATGGCGAACGCGCTGCTGACGCACGCGAATTTGCTCGCCGCAATGTCCTCGAAGCCCAAGGACAAGAAGCTCGTGGAAGCAGTATCCGATACGCGACAGGCGCTCACGCTAGAGCCGGATGAAACGATCGCGCACTTCAACCTCGGCGTGCTACTGATGAAGCAGGAGCAAGACGCCGACGGCGTTACGGAAATGAAAGCCTATCTCGCGTCGAACAACACGGATCCGGCCACCGTGAAGTCCGCGCGCGAAGACATCGCCGACCCCCGCCGCGCGCGCGAGCCATACGCGCCGGAGTTCTCGTTCAACACGCTCGAACATCAGCAGATATCGCTGGCATCGCTGCACGGCAAAGTGGCGCTGCTGGATTTCTGGGGCTCCTGGTGCCCGCCGTGCCGAGCGTCCATTCCCACCATAGCGGCTTTGCAAAAGGACTTTGCGAAGAAGAACAAGGACGTCGAATTTGTCGGCATCAGTTCCGATGACGACTCGAATGCGTGGCAAAAATTCATCGCTGCGAATCGCATGGTCTGGCCGGAGTATCTCGATCTGGATGGGCACGTGCAGCACGCGTTCGCAGTTGATTCGTATCCCACCTACATTGTGCTCGACCGCAACGGCGTGATCCGTTTTCGGCAGTCGGGATTTGATGAGCAATCGAGCGGAGGCGAACTCGCTGAAGCATTGGACAAAGCGTTGAAAGTGAAACTCGAGACAGGCGCGCTCGCGGCGGCTTCGGGAAGCGCCGACAGTGCGGCTGCTCCTGCACAGGCGCCTGCTTCAACGTCGAATACAGCGGCGCAGCCAACTTCGGTATACGGAAACCCCGAGCCGACGTACATTAAGGGACCTTCGTACAATGCGGCAGCGAGCAGCAACGCGACTCCCTCATCTGCGAGCGGAAAGGGCTCGTTCATCGTGGAAGTATTAGTTCAGCCGAATGCCGGCGATGGCGCTCGCTCTTACGTGGCCTCGATTGCACAAACCGTGAAGAGCCGTTGGCTTGTCGCTCTACCTCAGGAGGCGCAAGAAGGGAAGGCGGGCGTAGTTTTGGTTCAGTTGGAGATCGGCCACGACGGCAAACTTGCGGACGACGCAGAAATTATGAAATCGTCGGGAAGCGACGCCCTTGACCACTCGGCGCTGGCTGCGGTTTCTGCCGCAGCGCCATTTGCCACGCCACCCGCATCGTCCGATTCGACCTTTGAGATGCAAATAATATTTGCTTACAATGAAAGCTTAACTGACGCCGTGCACTCTCTCGCGTCTGATGACCCGCAGTAGCGAATCGAGGCTACTGCATCTGCGGGACAGCGTTGCCTGACAAATTCACGCCGCCGTAATAAACGGCCCATTTCCCGGGCACAGTCTGGGGAACCAAATCGATGACGCCCAACGGCTGAGGCACGTCGTCAGGCGCAACCCAAAATTCCTGCGGGCCAGGCTTTTCCTTTGGAGAATGCAGGCGAATCAGAAAGGTTTCGTCTCCATCCACGCTCATCCCATTGCGCATCGCGAACCAGAAGCGCCACTCCTGCATCTGGTCGCGAATTTGGTTGAAGAGCAATCCTCGCTTGCCTGTGACGAGGTCCACGTCCGGTGGCGGAATAATCGGCCCGAGGGGCGGGTGCACGTGCACGGTCACTACAAATTCCTGCGGTAGCGATGTTTCCGGCACAAAAAGCTCCAGATCGCCAGGGATTTGCTCCGGCTGGGCAGGCAATTGCCAGCCGGGCGCGGAATAATTCATCTGCTGGCCGTTTGAAAATTCGAGGTGCATCAGCGTGACGTTGATTTGCGCCGGGCACGCCGAAGTGGTGATGCCGCTCGTTGCTCCAAGAGTAAAAGTTGCGCGAGGCGCGATGGGCTGTTTCCATTGCGTGATTTCATACTGCGTCGGCAAATAGGTCGCGAACCACGTCGGCGTGGTCGTTTCCGTTGCCGTCGCAGCGAAAACACTTGGGTAAATCAGCTTGCCGTTGGCGTCTTGATACTCGGCGACGATGGCGATTTCCTGAATTGGCTGCGGAAAAAAGTTTTGGAACTGAAGGACGCC
>DATFQU010000193.1:0-8518 GCA_035264005.1 Candidatus Acidiferrales bacterium | reverse complement strand
GAGGTTGCGATGATTGATACGACTTCCAACGAGATCATGGGGAGACTTGGAACGACGGCCCCTCGAGAAGTGTTTTCCAATCCAAAACAGCTGATGGGGAGCAATCCGAATAGTTTGGCCTTGTCCCCGGATGAAAAAACTCTGTACGTGACGAATGGAGGAGCGAATTCAATTGCCGTGATCGACTCGTTTGTTCTCTACGCATATCCAGGAGGCAAAAGCCCTGTTTCGCTGAGCGATGTCCGAGGGTTGATACCGACGGGGTGGTATCCGAGTTCGGTGAGCGTGAGCGCGGACGGGAAGATGCTATACGTGCTGGACACGAAGAGCGTGCCGGGGCCGAATCCGGAGGGATGCCGGAACACGACGTCGATAGCGCGGGGCGGACTGGATGGATGCTATTCGCAGAACGAATACATTTTGCAATTGAACAAAGGCGGATTTGAGGCGATTCCGACGCCGGGCGGGGATCAGCTGAAGTCGCTGACGAAGCAGGTGGCGGAGAACGATCACTACGAGAGCGATTCGCAGCGGGCCGCGAATGAAAAGACGATGGAATTTTTGCGGCAGCACATCAAGCACGTGATTTACATCATCAAGGAAAACCGCACGTACGATCAGGTGCTGGGGGATTTGCCGGAGGGCAATGGCGATCCGAAGCTGACGGTTTTTCCGAAGGCGCTTGGGCCGAACCATCACCAGATCGCGCAGCAGTTTGTGGATTTGGACAATTTTTACTGCAGCGGAGACGTGAGCGGTGAGGGATGGAACTGGTCGACGGCGGCGCGGGCGACGGACATCGTGGAGAACACGTATCCGATCAATTACGCGGACCGCGGGCTGACGTACGACTTCGAAGGCGAGGACCGGAATATCAATGTGGGGATTGCGTCACCGAGCGCGCGAAGGACGGACAATCCGGAGACTCCGGATGACGACAATCTGCTGCCGGGGACGAATGACGTGGCCGCTCCGGATGGGCCGGGCGGAGATGCAGGGACAGGATATTTGTGGGATACGGCGCTGCGGGCGAAGCTGACGCTGAGGAATTATGGATTTTTTCTGGAGGGCGGGCGGTATTCGGGGCGGCCGGGGACGAAAGGCGTCATTCCGGTGATTCGCGACCCGTACAAGACGAAGACGCGGGTGGCGTTTCCGGACAAAGTGGCGCTGATGAACGTGACGGATCCGTATTTTCGCGGATTCGATCTTGCGCTGCCGGATTACTGGCGTTATACGGAGTGGAAGCGGGAGTTCGATGGTTACGTGGCGAGCGGGAAGATGCCGAATCTGGAATTGGTGCGGCTGATGCGGGACCACTTTGGAGATTTTGGCGCAGCGATTGATGGGACGGGCACGGTGGAAGCGGAGTTTGCGGACAACGATTATGCGATTGGGAAGCTGATTGAGGATGTGTCGCGGAGCAAGTTTGCGGACAGCACGGTGATTTTTATTGTGGAGGATGACGCGCAGAACGGGCCGGATCATGTGGATGCGCATCGGAGTCCGGGGCTGATTGCGGGAGCTTACGTGAAGCAGGGCGCGGTGGTGTCGACGCACTACGACACAGTGAACACGCTACGGACGATTGAGGAGCTGCTGGGCATGAAGCCGATGGGAATTAATGATGCGGTGGCGGAGCCGATGGCAGATGTGTTCACGACGGAGTATAAGCCGTGGACGTATACGGCGACGGTGCCGGAGATTTTGCGCAGCACGCAGCTGCCGGTTGGCAACGCGGCGCAGAACGGCGGTGCGTCGGCTGATGCTTATGCGAAGCCGAGGCATGATGCGGCGTATTGGGCGGACAAGACAAAGGGAATGGATTTTTCGGTGGAGGATCGCATCGATCCGGCGAAGTTCAACCGGATTGTGTGGGAGGGGCTGGTTGGAAAGGATGTGCCGTATCCGACGGCGAGGGACGGGAGGAATTTGAGGGGGAACCGGGAAGAGTTGTTGAAGAAAGAGGCAGGTGGTGAGCGATGATGCGCGGCCTGAATACATCGCGCGGATAAGGCGCGCGAAAGGAAGAAATCTCAAAGAAGCGTTTTTTCATATTGAAGCTGAAACTTGCGGCGGTCTAGCGGCCTTTTTTTTCGAGGCGAGATTCTTCGCCCTTCGGGCTCAGAATGACAAACAAAACGAAAGCCGCAGAACTTTGCGAAGAGCGGGGAAGCTCTGCGCTACACCGAGTGGGCGAGAACAGGAAACGTTTGCTACAGAGCAATGAATCGGCCAGCAAGAGAGGGCCGCAAAGTAAGACTGCGTGGGTCTCAAAAGCCAGGATGGAACTCACCGGATTTTTGCCCACCATTCAACGGTTCGAGCTGGTTGGCTTTGGCCGCGTGCTTTGGATTACAAAAATATTTCCATAGAGGTCCTCGAACATCGCTTCGGTGACACCCCACACCTCGTCCACCGGCTTCTCGACGAATTTGACACCGCGCTTCGACGCCTGGTCATAGAACTTGTGGCAGTCCTCAACTTCGAATACCCATCTCGTTTCCGTCCCAACACGAGCTTCGTAGTTGTGAATCGGATCATCGGACGCAATAGGCTTCGCTATTTCTAGAATAATTCCGAAGTCCTTCTGACCGCGCGGAGCAACAACAAGCCAGCGTTTTGCAGCGCCGTTTTTCCCAGCTGTGACGATTTTTCCATCCTGTTCGCCGAATGTCCCATCTTCGGTCTTTACGAGGCCAAGGACGTCGGTGTACCAATGGAGCGCCTGATCGTAATCTGCCACAACAACCGTCGCATACCTCAAACGAACGATGCCCAAGTCATCTTTCCCGGCAGATTGCGGAAACGCCGATGTGGCCAAGAACATCGGCGTCAAAAGCAAACCCGCCAACAACAACCAAACTCTGCGAGCGATCATTCGGCTCTCCCTTTCCGCGACAACGTGAGACACAGGCTAGCTTGCGCCGCGAGCTGTTGCAATCAGCCAAGTATTACTATACCGATTGCTAATACAGTGATGCTTACTCTTGACGATTTCGCTGACGGTGATCCGGCGAAATTCAACCGGATTGTATGGGAGGGGTTGGTTGGTAAGGACGTCCGTATCCGACGGGGCGAAGTGGAAGGAATTTGAGGGAGAACAGAGAAGAATTGCTGAATAAAGATGCGAGCGGTGGCCGATAGCGACGCGGTTCTACTACATCGCGCGGATAAAACGCGCGAAAGGAAGGAATCTCAAAGAAGCATTTTTTATGTTGAGGGTGAAAGTCGCGGTGGCTAAGGGCCCTTTTTTTGTCGAGACGAGATTCTTCGCCCTTCGGGCTCAGAATGACAAACAAAACGAAAGCCGCAGAACTTTGCGAAGAGCGGGGAATCTCTGCGCTACAAAACCTGACCACAGGAAAACGACGCAGCTTACAAAGTGTCTTCTAAATTCGGGGCGGACTCGAGTTCTTCTCGTTTAGTTGGTTCCAAATAAAGCCAACGCAAAAGTATAGAAAAAAGGATCAGGTACAGAACGCACCGAATCAGATGAGGTACAGCGACATGGAGCTGCACGTCAGTCGACCGGAAGACGCTTTGTACGAGCCGTTGATAGTCTTGTCGCTGAATCCAATCTTCAAGAGGTGACGCGAAGATATTTGCAAATGCAAAGATAGTTTCGGCCAATAGATAGCCGAGAGTAATTGCGCCGATGTAGCTTTGCACGAGAGCCCGCTTCACTCGCTCAAGCATGACTCCTCCTTGGCGTTCGATACCTGTTCAGAGCGCGGAGCGGTCCTACACCGTACACCCAGCGAGAGAGGAGCCAGGCACCGGCTAGGCCGACCAAAACAACGAAAACCTGTGATATCAGATCAATCAATCTGAAAGTATCCACATAAGCGATCAGGGGAACGATGGTGTCCAGGGTCGTTTTGGACGGAAACAAAGTACTCAGCGGATGAGAAAGCAAGTTCGAGATGGCTCCAATGCCCTCGTCAATGGAGCGCAAATAGAGCGCGACTATGGCGGCTGCCGAGATATGCGAGTCGGCCAAAACGTCTCGTAGGGTAGGCTTCATCTGTTTAGCTGTGGGGCATTTTCTCAATTTGGACGGTTTTCTCAAAATGGAATTAAGACGACACCGAATCCCGGTCAGAAAATAGCACCCGCGACGGAGGAATGAATTTGTGTTAGTGTCGGCGGGATTTGGGGAGCGAGAAAACGATGACGAGGATGCGGATGGCGGTGGCGGTGTGCGTGGCGGCGGGAGTTGCGGGAGCCTGGGCGGCGGGCTGGCTGCATATGCGGACGGCGCAGGCGCAGGAAGGCGCGGGGGCGGCGCTGATTGACGTGAGCGCGCTCTACACGAAGCAGGACGTGATGATTCCGATGCGCGACGGCGTGAAGCTGCACACGGAGATTTACACGCCGAAGAACGCCGAGGGGCCGCTGCCGTTTTTGATTACGCGGACTCCGTACGGGACGGGCGACGATAAGAACGGGTACAGCGGGCTGTTCAATATTTATCAGGAGATGATTCCGGAGGGATACATCTTCGTGATGCAGGACATTCGCGGGCGATATGGCTCGGAGGGACAATTTGTGATGCAGCGGCCAGCGCGCGATAAAAGCGATCCGAAGTCGATCGACGAGGGAACGGACACGTACGACACGATTGACTGGATGCTGAAAAACGTGCCGAACAATAATGGGCGCGCGGGATTGCTGGGGATTTCGTACGGCGGATGGCTGACGGCGATGGCGCTGCTCGAGCCGCATCCGGCGCTGAAGGCGGTGTCGGAGCAGGCTTCGCCGGCGGACATGTTTTTGGGCGACGATTTTCACCACAATGGGGCGTTCCGGCTGAGCTATGGATTCGAATACGCGGCGATGATGGAGACAGGGAAGACGAATTTCATTTTTCAGTTCGACAAGTACGATACGTACGAGTGGTATCTGGCGCTGGGGCCGCTCTCGAATGTGGACGCAAAATATCTGCATGGCCAGTTGCCGACGTGGGAGGATTTCGTCAACCATCCGAACTACGACAGCTTCTGGCAGAAGCAGGCGTTTTATCCGTATTTGAAGGACATGCATTTGAGCGTGCCGGATTTGAACGTGGCGGGATGGTGGGACCAGGAGGATTTTTACGGGCCGGTGAAGATTTACGAGACGCTGGAGAAAAACGATACGAATCATTTCAACTATCTGGTGGTTGGGCCGTGGAATCACGGGGGATGGGCGCGGAGCGACGGCGGCGCGAGCCTGGGGCGGATTCAATTTGGCACGCCGACGAGCAAGGAATTTCGCGCGGACGTGCAGGCGCCGTGGTTTAGGTACTGGCTGAAGGACAAGGGGCAGGTTCCGTTCCAGAAGGCGCGAACGTTTGAAACGGGAACGAACAAGTGGGTGGATTATGCGGCGTGGCCTCCGAAGGAGAATGTGACGGAGAAGAAGTTGTATTTTGGCGCGAACGGGAAATTGTCGTTCGATGCGCCGGAGGCGAGCGGCGCGGAGGCCTTTGATAGTTACGTTTCGGATCCTGCGCATCCAGTTCCCTACCGGCACCGGCCGATTGAAGAGACGTATGGGCCCGGGAGCCATTGGTATACGTGGCTGGTGGAGGATCAGCGATTTGCGGATTCGCGGCCGGACACGGTGAACTGGTCGACGGGGCCGCTGGACGATGATGTGTGCGCGGCGGGAGATATCGTGGCGCATCTGTACGCGTCGACGACTGGGAGTGACAGCGACTGGATTGCGAAACTGGTTGACGTGTATCCGGAGAAGTACGAAGCGGAGCCGTCGATGGGCGGATATGAGCTGATGGTTGCGAATGACGTTTTCCGTGGGCGTTTTCGCAACAGCTATGAGAAGCCGGAGCCGATTACGCCGGGGAAAGTGACAGCGTACACGATTGATTTGCACACGAACGATCACTGCTTTTTGAAGGGGCACAGGATCATGGTGCAGGTGCAGAGCACGTGGTTCCCGATTATTGACAGAAATCCGCAGAAGTTTGTGCCGAACATTTTCAAGGCGACGGCGAGCGATCACATCAAGGCGACGCAGAGGATTTACAGAAGCAAAGAATATCCGTCGAATGTGGAAGTGCCGGTGGTGCAGCACTGAGCTTTCGAGCGAGTTTTCTGAACGGTTAGAAAGGAAAAAGCAGGTCCCTCGTCGGCCCGATGAAAAGAATCGGGCCTCACTCGGGATGACAAGTCTTTTTTTGTAGCAATTGAAGGAGGCGAAGATGAATGGACGAGTGGATGCGAGCATGGTGACCACGGCGCAGGAGCTGCCGGGATATCGAATCATGAAGTCGGTGGGCTTGGTGCGAGGAATCGTGGTGCGTTCGCGGAGCATTCTAGGGAACATTGGCGCGTCGCTGCAGACAATTGTGGGCGGGAACATCACGCTGTTTACGGACATGTGCGAGCAGACGCGCGAGGAGTCGCTGGAGCTGCTGATGGAACATGCGGCGCAGCGCGGCGGGAACGCGATTATCGGAATGCGCTACGACGCGAACGAAATCATGCAGGGAGTGACGGAAGTGCTGGCGTACGGAACGGCGGTGGTGGCCGAGCGGGTCGTCTAAGACTCAGGCTTCGGATATGCAAGATTTGGATTTCTTAGTGTGCCTTCAACTTGGTCAGCAGATTCTGCCTGTTTGCGCGGACAAGTGCGAGGGAGGGATAAGCAGGCCGAGGCTGACGGTTGAGGACATGAAGAACGCGAGCGTAATGGGCGTCGGCTTCCGATAATTTACTTCGGCGCGCGCAAACAACCGCAAGGTTATTTAAGACAGTTGCAAGGCGCGGATGGTTAGGCCCGAGGACGTCGTCGAGGGCGCGCACGGCGCGGCGGAGCGTGCGCTCGGCTTTGTCCAAACGGCCCGCTTTCAAGTACAGCGCGCCGAGATTCGACAAGAGAGAGGCTGTTTCGTAATGATTGGCTCCGAATTTGCGACGATAAGCGCGCAAGACACGCATGTAAATCGTCTGGGCTTCCCGCAGTTTCCCCGCTTCGACCAAAATGACGGCGAGCGCAGCCTGATCGGCAAGGACAGACGAGGCATATCCGCGACGAGGTTTTCCACGCAAGCGGATTCCGCGTCGTGCGTGCAACAGAGCAAGAGCGAATCGACCCCGGGCCTGCTCGAGTCCGGCGAGATTGTGGCAAAGAGTGGCTTGAAATTCCCTGGAATGCGGTCCCTCGGGCGGCATGAGCATTCCTGCGCGCCGATACAGCTTCTTAGCGTCAGCGAACCTGCCAGTGTATTTCGAAAGAACCCCATAATCATTGAGGAGCGCAGCGAGCAGTGCGCGATCGGCAGGACGGTCAGCTTTTCCAAGAGCAATGGCGGTTCGATATACAGCCGCGGCTTGAGAGTACTTACCTTGAAGAGTAAGCCGAAGCGCTCTCGACCGCAGCGCCTCGGCTGTTCGCAGATTTTGGCGGCCCTTTCTTCGCTTTAGGCGCCTGCTAGAACGAGAGAATCGCGTCATCAGGCTCTTCCCGTCGCGCGAGAGATTCGCCAGTTCGGGACCCAGGACCCACGGACACTGTACAGACTAGCCGCGCAGAACGGTTTCGTTGTGATTAACTGCAAGCCTCGGGGACTTGGTGGACTTCACTGCCTTGGTCGATTGCAACTTCTTGGTGTTTTTTTTCGTGGCCATTTGTTCTCCTTCTGTAGTTAGAGCCTTTGGCTCCCCTATCCCAGCAGTCCGGGATTGTAGCCCATTTCGCGGCGTAAGTGACAGAGCCATGGTGCAGTCTAGGGTATTGGGGCAGTTTGAGTTTTGACGGCCCTTGTGTCACCATCAAAAAACCGCAAACTGAACTATCGGCTGAATCTAGAGATGGAGGAGACATGAGTTTACGAATTGGAGACGTTGCACCGGATTTTGCGGCGGAGACGACGCAAGGACCTATCAAGTTTCACGACTGGCTTGGCAACTCGTGGGGCGTGTTGTTTTCGCATCCAAAGGATTTCACGCCGGTGTGCACGACGGAGCTTGGATATATGGCCGGGCTGCAGCCGGAGTTTGAAAAGAGGAATTGCAAGATCCTAGGATTGAGCGTGGATCCAGTGACGAACCACGGCAAATGGGCTGTGGACATTGAAGAGACGCAGGGACACAAAGTGAAATTCCCGATGATCGGCGATCCGCAACTTGAGATCGCGAAGCTGTATGACATGCTGCCATCGGACGCGGGGACTACCAGTGAAGGCCGCACGGCTGCTTTGAACGCCACGGTGCGAACGGTGTTCGTTGTGGGGCCGGACAAGAAGATCAAGCTAACCCTCAGCTATCCGATGAGCACGGGGCGCAACTTTGACGAAGTGCTGCGCGTACTGGATTCGATGCAGCTGACAGCGCAACATTCAGTGTCCACGCCGGTGAATTGGAAGCCGGGTGAGGACGTGATCATCAGCGGCAACGTTTCCGACGAGGAAGCCAAGAAGAAATACCCCGATGGATGGAAGTCGCCACGGCCTTACATCCGGATCATTCCTCAGCCGAAGGAAAAGGCTGCGAAGGCGTAGGCATCGAGCCGT
>DATFQU010000192.1:0-3612 GCA_035264005.1 Candidatus Acidiferrales bacterium | reverse complement strand
CCGGATATCGAGAAAGTGCGTTTTTTGCCCGGTCGCGAAGTCGAGTTTCACTGCCGTCCACGGATTCGTTCCGGTCAAATCCGGCGTCATCAGGTTTACCTGGTTGTCGTTTAGATCCAGCACCTCAAATCGCAACCCACTCTCGGTTGAAATGGATTGCGTGCGCATGAAGTACTGAAAAATGTAGTTCGTGCTTGGCTGAACCGGCACAATCTGTTCAACGTACCGGAAATCCAGATTCACCCCTCCCGTAAAGTCCACGCGCAACGACTTCTCGCAGGAGTGACGAACATTCGCATCGGTGTCAGTATAGGCTCCTGGCACTTGGCTGATGCGCCAGTCAAGGCCACCATTAGCGATCGGTTTTTCAAAACCGCCGTTCCATATGCGCGAAGCGCCCGCTGATTGCGATTCCCAGTGGGTCACCGCAATCGCTTCGCGCCAAACGGATTCCGCCTCCGCAGCTTGGTCTGTTGTGATTAGGTACTGCAGAAAGGGAAATGCATCCGGTAGAGCTAACGGCTGCGTTTTCGCGGCAGATACAACTTCCTTCCATGTCTCGAGAGCCGCGGCCTGTTCGTGGATCCCCGCGAAAAAATCTAATGCCTGAAGTCGCGCGTATTGCCCGGGCGGCAGCACATCGTTCAAGATGACGTGTACATCGGGATGCGAGTTCCAGATCCGCGACAGTGCGAGCGGAACTAATTTGTAATCCGTGACCAGCGCACGATGCACCTCTTCCACCCCTCCGGGTATTTGGCCCTGCCGCAAGAGGAAATTCCCATAACTCCATGCGACTTCTGCCGAGATCGGGTAATCCTGCTGAGCCCGCTGGTATGCCGCGCTAGCCTCCGAAATATTTCCGTCGGCCTCGTACGCTTGCGCCAGGTCCATCCAATCATTTGCCGATCGAGGGTCCATCGCGACGGCATGTTGGAAGAAAGAAATTGCTGCACCTGGCTGAGCGTCGAAATTGGAAGCGATCGCTTCTCCAATTCGATCCCAAGCTTCTGCATCTCCGGGTGTCAGCCTCGCGCCGCGAATCTGCTGACGAAGTGAGCTGGAACACTCCCAGCTCCATGCGAGCCACAGTCTTGTCGATTGATAGACTACCGCTAGGAAAAGTCCCACCGCAACGCAGAGAACGGCCACCCGCTTACTGGCGTGTTCCAAAACATCCCCCAGTTAATCGCGGTAATCTGCTACGAAGGTCTTTATCGGTGCAAGAACAAAAATCGTGAAATCAGTCGAAGAATCGATATCGCAGAATAGCGAACAGCGTAGTCAGTCCGTCCTTCCAAGTAATCTTCTTCCCTTCCTCGTAGGAGCGGCCTGCATATGAGATCGGTACTTCGTAAACTCGCCAGCGGCCTTTGGCGACCCGCGCTGTGACCTCAGGCTCAAAACCAAAACGATTCGACTGCAATCGCATGCTGCCGATGACCTCACGGCGGAAAACCTTGTAACAAGTCTCCATGTCAGTGATTTTCAGGTTGGTCAGCATGTCCGAGAGCAGAGTCAAAAACTTGTTACCGATATAGTGCCAGAAGAAATGAACGCGCTGAGGCCCACCCAAGAACCTCGAACCATACACGACGTCCGCGCGCCCATCCTGAATCGGCTCGAGCAATTTGGGATAGTCTCGCGGGTCATATTCCAGGTCGGCATCCTGGACCAGTAAAATATCCCCGCACGCCTCCGCAAAGCCTCGTCGCAGCGCCGCGCCTTTTCCCTGATTCTGCTCCTGAAACAAAAATCGTATTGGCCTTAGGTGTAACCGCTCTTCGCCATCTAGGATTTCGGCTTCCGTGTCACCCGCTTGTTGGCGCCGATGCATCTCCGCAAGCCATTCGCGTGTGCCGTCGCGCGATGCATCGTCCACAACCACAATTTCGTGCGCCAAACCTGCGGATTGCACACGGAAAAGTATCTCTTCAATGAACGGGCGTTCATTGTAGGCAGCAATGATGACTGACAGCGTGAGCTGGGGTCTCGCTCTCATCGCGGCTTCCGGAGTCGCCGCTTGAACTGCCATGCGCGGTAAAGCCATAGGCGTACTCCTTCAAAAGATTATCACGGCGCTTCGGAGGTCACATAAAAAAGCAGGCCGCCTTGCATTTGCGCCAAGTCGCGAGAAACAGTAAAGTTATGGCGTGAAAGCAATCACTGAAGTTCCTTACTACGACCTGAAGCAACAGTACGCCTCGCTTCGCACGGAAATTCTGGAAGCACTTGACCGCAGTTGCCACAACACTGCCTTCAGTCTTGGCGATGAAGTCGCCTCTTTCGAAAAGGAATTCGCTGCTTACTGCGAAGCGCGGCACTGTATCGCCCTTAACTCCGGCACGAGCGCTTTGCACCTCGCTCTCTTGGCCGCAGGCGTTGGCCCCGGAGACGAGGTCATTACCACCCCGAACACGTTCATCGCTACCGCCGAGGCAATCGCCTACACCGGCGCAAAAATCGTCTTCGCTGACATCGATCCGCGCACCGCGAATCTTGATACCGACCTCGCGGCAGCCGCTGTCACATCACGAACAAAGGCCATTCTTCCCGTCCATCTCTATGGACGCCCCGCCGACATGGATGCCTTTGAGAAAATCGCCAACACCCACAAGCTCGCCCTCATTGAAGACGCTGCCCAGGCTCACGGCGCGCGCTATCGAGGACGCCGCATCGGGACTCTCGGCCTCTGCGCCGCGTTCAGCTTCTATCCTTCGAAGAATCTCGGCGCCTACGGCGAAGCCGGCGCCATCACGACCAATGACGATCACCTCGCGCAATACTGCCGGGCCGCGCGCAGCCATGGCGAGCTCCGCCGCTATTTCCACGATTTCATTGGCTACAACTACCGCATGGAAGGATTTCAAGGCGCTGTGCTGCGCGTGAAGCTGCGGCACCTCGACGACTGGTCATCTCGCCGTAAGGCTATTGCCCAGCGCTACCACGAAAAACTCAGCGGGCTTGCTCTAACTCTTCCTCAGGATGATCCTCGCGATGAATGCGCTTACCACCTTTTTGTGATTTACATCGAAAACCGCGACTCGGTTCAGGTGGAACTGAAGAATGCTGGCATCAGTACTGCTGTGCATTATCCTTTGCCTCTTCACCTGCAAAAAGCGCTTGGGTATCTGGGTTACAAGCCGGGCGATTTTCCCCACACTGAGCGCGCGTGTGAGCGAGTTCTCGCTTTGCCGCTGTTTCCGGAATTGATCGAAGAACAAGTCGACTATGTCTGCGACTCGCTTCGCGGAATCATCGGACGCGCGTAGCGCTCGCTAGCAGGAACTGCGCTAAGCCGAGGCCCGCTGTTCTTGTGGATTCGTTTCCGCGCCCGGGACCGCAGGCCGAAGTTCAAGCGCACCCTGCATCTGCTTCTTCATCGCCTGTGCCACGCTGTCGAAAATGTCCGCGCACGCACGGCGCACCGAATTTTCCGTCGCTCGGACGGCAGCATCGATGTGCTCCTCGCTTCTTCCGTCCAATTGCTCCAGGGTTGCTTCCATCCGCGAATGGCTTGCCAAACGCAGTCGCTCATCGTGCTTTTCCAAGGCCTGCTCGTTCGCCAGCGTCAGTTTCTCCGACCAATCAGCAAGCTGTGCCTCGCCCTGC
>DATFQU010000191.1:0-12851 GCA_035264005.1 Candidatus Acidiferrales bacterium | reverse complement strand
CATCGGTTCCTCGATGATGCTGGAAGCGATTCGCCTGCTGGCGGCAGCGCACGTGCAGCCGCGGCGAACGATTCGCGTGGCGCTGTGGAGCGGAGAGGAAGAAGGATTGCTCGGCTCATTGGCGTACGTGAAGCAGCACTTCGGCAGCTTTGAAGATCAGAAGCCGGAATATGCAAAACTCGATGCGTACTTCAATATTGATTCCGGAACAGGCAAGCCGCGAGGCGCGTCGGTTTTTGGGCCAGCGGACGCCGCTGGGCCGATTCGCGACGCATTGATGCCCTTCCAGGATTGGGGCTTTACTGGTGTTCGTGCGACGGACAGCCGCAGAACAGGCGGGACCGATAGCACGTCGTTCAACAATGCGGGCTTGCCGGGAATCGGCCTTTCACAAGACGCGTTCGATTACGGCAGTTTCACGCATCACACGAACCTCGATACTTACGAACGGATTTATGAAGAGGATGTTCGCGAAGGAGCCGTCGAGATTGCCTCGGCGGTTTATGCCGTTGCGATGGCGGACCAAATGGTGCCTCGTTTCACGGCGTCTAACATGCCAAAGCCGGAACCAGAGCCCGGCCCCGGCACGATGGCGGTACCAGCTCACCATATCTCAGCTGGGCGAGGGAATGGAGGAAGAGACAAGTAAGCGACGCTATTCTCCAGACGAACCTCTGCGACTGACGGTGCGTGAGAGACTTGCGTAAGCCTTGCGCACCAACCGCGATTGATTCACCAGCCCTATTTCAAACCGGAGCGGATCCGAAAAACAGCAAGAACCACTGGCAGCGGCCGGTTTTGAAAAACTTATTCTAATTTTCATAGCTTCGCGCTCCGAAGGTTATTGAAAAGCGGATACACATCAGCTGTTTTGTTCACGCTCTCCAAGAGTTCATTAATGATATCGATTGATGTTTCATATAGTTACGGAATGGTGACTGGGCTTCGACGCTTTTGGCCCTGCTCGTGCACGATTCTTGCCGCTCTGTGTACCAAATAACACAAGGTTAGTTCTTTGAGGAGGAGTTCGATGAGGTTTCGTGTGCTTGGAAATGCCTGCTTGGTTGCTGTGTTGGCCGTCCTAATGGGCGCAGTCGCAACTTGGTCGCAGGTACCGACGGGTTCTATTGTGGGAACGGTGCTCGACGCGCAGAAAGCAGCCGTCGAAGGGGCGTCCGTAACGATTACGTCGCTCGAAACGGGAATTGCGTATAGAACAACGACCGCTTCCAATGGCGGCTACTCTGTCGCGAGCTTGAACTTCGGGCGTTACCGCGTGGACGTCAGCAAGGACGGATTCAAGACTGCGTCCGTAACGGACTTGAAGCTGGACGCGTCGTCGACGCTATCCGTACCTCCCGTTGTACTTCAGGTCGGCGCAAGGACAGAGACAATCACCGTCGAAGCTGGCGCGGCAGAACAGGTCCAGACTACGGACGCAGCAGTCACCACGAACATTGAGACCGAGCAGTTGCAGGAGCTCCCGGTTGGTAGCCGCCAGCCGATGAGTTTGGTGTCGTTGGAACCTGGCGTCGTGAATAACGGGACGAACGGCACCATCATTAACGGCCAGCGTGCGTCCTTCACCAACGTGACGCTTGATGGAATCAACATTCAGGATAACTTCATCCGGCAGGGTGACATTGATTTCTCTCCCAATCAGCTTTTCCTGAGCCAGACCAGCGAATTCTCGATCAACACACAAAACGGCCAAGCAGGGGTTGGCGGCGGCTCGTCCGACGTTAGCATCGTCTCACCGAAGGGCACAAATGCGTGGCATGGACAAGGATTCTTGTATTACTTCAGCAACAAGTGGGCGGCCAATCCGTGGTTCAATAACGCGTTTGGAATCGCGAATTCGGCGCTGAACCAGGATCAATACGGCGGTCAGGTCGGCGGCCCGGTCGTCAAGAACAAGTTGTTTGTGTACGGATCATTCGAAGAACTGAAGGACCAGGCTCAGTCCTTGCAGAACACGACCATTTTCACTTCGGCCGCTGCACAGGCCGGTCAGTATCAATTCCACACTGACTGCAACAACCTGCCTTCATCCAATCCGGCCAGCATACCGTGTCCGGGTGGAGTGACGCCAAATCAACTGATAACGGTACCGAATATTCTTGCATTGGAGAACAGTAGCAGGGGAGGCTCAGTTCCGGTATTCACCATCGACCCGGCAATTGCAGCACTGATAGCCAGAATTCCGGCAAACGCAGTGGTGAACAACGCTCAGGTGGGCGACGGTATCAATACCGCTGGATTCGCCTTCAACTCTCGCAATAACGCGACGCTCAAAAATACAGGCGCAAGAGTTGATTACACGCCGACAGACCATCAGAGTTTTTCCGCAACATACTACTGGAACCGGCAGATCTTTGACCGGCCGGACATCGATCAGTCGTTCGACACCGTGCCGATCGTGAGCAACTTCGACGCCACGAACTTCCTGTCGACGGCGTGGAGGTGGAGTCCAACGGCAAACTTCACGAATGAAGTCCGTTTCGGCTTCGATCTGGCGCCTGCAACGTTTAACACTTCACAGAAGTTTGGACCGTCATACATCACCGGTACAAATCCTTCGAATGGACTGGGGACCAATGATCTTGCTTTCACGAATCCGGATCCGAACTTTTTCTTCCAGGGCCGAGATACACACACATGGAGCTATCAGGACAACGCCAATCTGCTGCACGGGAACCATTCGGTCTCGTTCGGCATGCAATTGCAGAGAATAACCATCGACGCCGTGGGCGATGACGGCACGTCGACCGACTTCCAGTTGGATTTCAGCACAGCCAATACCTTTGCCTTAACCCCCGGAGACTTTTCGGCGCCAATCTCCGCGAATGATTTGGCGCATGCCAACAACATACTGGCAACGCTGGGCGGGTTCGTGGGTCAGACTTCTCAAACTTTCAATGTCACCAGTCCGTCGTCAGGATTTGTTCCGGGCGCTGGCAATGAACGCAACTTCCACCAGAATGATTGGGCGTTCTATGCTGGGGACGCGTGGCGCTTCCGGCCGAATCTCACAATCACATATGGGTTGCGTTACGAGTATCTGAGCCCGTTTGCCGAAGCGAATGGTCTGATGCTAGGCCCAATACCCGGCATCGGCGAGACAATTGAGCAGACACTGCTTTCCAATGCGACGGTCGGCTTCATCGGGGGCAAATCAGGGCATCCCGAGTACAATAAGGACCTTCACGACTTTGGTCCGAATATCGGGATTGCATGGGACCCCTTTGGCAACGGCAAGACGGCAATACGGGCAGGCTACACGATTCACTACGTGAATGATGACTTGGCAACGGCCATCGACAATGCATTGACCAACACTGCGGGTCTGTCATCCAACGTTACTAACCCGGATGAGGTGAATACGGTCAGCGGCGTTAATACTCTTCCGGCTGCGTCACTAGTAGCGGCGCCGCCATTTGAGATTCCAACTACGTTCTTGAACAATGCTAACAACGTCGGGATTGCCGGTAATGCTGGTTTTGCGGTCTCGCCGAACCTCCGGACTCCTTACGTTCAGGACTGGAATCTTTCGATTCAGCGTGCAATAGGCTGGAATACGACTGTGACGGTTTCCTACCTCGGGAACCACGCCACGGACCTGATTCGCGGACTGGACATCAACCAGGTCATTATCAACCAGAATGGATTCCTGTCCGCATTCAACGCCGCCAGGAACAACTGCTTCGTGTCTGCAGCAGCCACTGGCACTTGTGACCCGAGATCTACCATTGCGGGGACCCAATCTCTGGCGGGGACAATGTTTGATCCCAATTCACCAAATGCTCTAGCCTTTATTACCCCAGGCGATCCCGGGGCGCTCGAAAATGGGTTTGTACAAGGCGAAATCGAGGCTGGGCAAGTAGGCGATTTGGCAGACATCTACCATATAGATGGATTCGAGAACCTCACCGGGTTGCCGTTCCCGCAGGGACAGTTCACCACGAACGATCTGATTCGAGGTGGCGACCTGCTCGAGAATTTCTCAAGCTCCAGCTATAACGCTGGCGTCGTGGAAGTGCAGCGCCGCTTTAAGAACGACCTTATCTTCCAGGGCAGCTATACGTACAGCAAAGTCATCGATGACGCCGATGGCTCGCAGAGCAATTTCTCACCGCTGCTGGACAATGCCCAGCCGCGAACCGTGAGAGGACGTGCCAGCTTTGACGTAACACATGCCTTCAAGGCAAACTTCGTCTACAATCTGCCGTTCGGGACAGGAAGATTCTCAACCGGCAACGGCATTTTGAATCGCGTCATCGGCGGATGGGCTGTCTCTTCTGTTTTCGACTTGCAGAGTGGCGCGCCCTTCTCGTTCCTCAGCGAGCGCGGCACGATCAACCGAAACGGCCGTTCCGGAAGCGAGACGGCCTTCAGCGGTCTGAGCCGATCGCAACTGCGTGATGCTTTGAAGCTTTCGTTCCCGGGCGGAAACGTCCCTGTAATTTTCGTCAATCCGAGCTTCATCGGGCCGAACGGGAGTGGCGCAGGGCCGGATGGTCTTACGTGCTCGCCCTTGGTCGCGAACGGCCTTTGCAATCCGCAACCCGGCCAGCTCGGCAACCTGTCGAAGAACGAGTTTAACGGGCCGATGTTCTTCGACCAGGACATCTCGATCATCAAGGGCATTCAAATCCGGGAGTCGATGAAGTTGGAACTGCGCGGCGACGCGTTCGAGGTATGGAACCATCCAACTTTCTTCGTCAACAACCAGGTGGACCAGCTGAACATCAACTCACCAACATTCGGGCAAGTAACTCAGACCTCGAACTCTGCGCGATCATTGCAGGTTGGAGCGAGGCTCGTGTTCTAAGTAAAACCGCTTAACCTAAAAGGGCAAGCTGGGCCGCGGGAAACCGCGGCCCTTTTTGTTTTTGGCCACGCAAGACCGTCCCAGGTCACATTGCGTTATACGCCGCATGCAAAGCGGCCACGAGTGCCTTCCAGGGAGGATACGAGGGCCTGAGTGGAACTCGTTGCGGCTTCAGTTTAGGTCTTGAAGACAAACTGTTTGGTGCCCAAGAGAGGACTCGAACCTCCACGACCTTGCGGCCACTAGACCCTGAATCTAGCGCGTCTGCCAATTCCGCCACTTGGGCAAAGCGAAAAGCGGAGCGACAACAGGAGAGTTCATTCTGCCGCCCGGATTGGGCTTTGTCAACGAAACGTGACGCATTGCGGGAGGCCGTTCCCCCAAGGCGATCCACTTGCAGCCACGCTTCCCTTGCGGTGCTATAATCCCCGCTAATGAGCGTGGCCCAACGGGGCCGGTATGCTGCAAGTAAGTGCGGCCTCTCGGGCGAGGAGGCAGCGATGGACACGTTCCAGGTGACCCTTGTTTCCTTTGTGACTGCTAGTGGTGTGGTTCTCGCCGCGTGGCTCTGCTTGATCATCTACCGAGGAACACTCGAATCCCGTGAAGACGACCAGTTGTACCTGGCCGATCCGATGCTGGCGAAAGCGCAGCAGGAAGTGGTGGGACGGATTGAGCGAATCAATCCAGTGATCCGCTCGGTGATGGTCACGTGGATCCTTCTGGCTGCGATAAGCGCTGGGCTTTGGATCTGGCAAGGCTATAAAAGCTTTTAGCGCTCGCGCGGATTGATGAACGGCTGGCGCGCCCTACGTTCCAGGGTATAGCTGTGATGTGTGGTTGTGGACGATGAACCAGCTGCCGTTCTGTTTCACGAAGACAAGAGTCGTTTGCCCGCGGGCGGTGACGGGCTTGCCTTCATCAACACCCATGAAGTCCCATTGATAACACGCCCAAGCGGTATCGCCGTAATGAAAGATGTTTACGTTTTTCGCGACGAGTTGGATGCCCGTGAATCCCTTGCGTTGCTGAAGATACTTCGGCACATAGTTCTGCCAGCCGGCAATTGGCGGGTCGTAGCTACCGGAAACCCACGTCGCGTCATCGGCGTAGTATTTGTGCATTGCCTCGACGTCGCCTACCTGCCAAGCCCCGAGCATCTCCCCAATGTCGTGATTTATCTCCTCGGCGACGGACGAAAAGACCGCAGGCTGGGCGGCGGCCGCATTCGTCTTTTTTTGCTGCTGTTTTTGCGGGCGTGCCAACGATACTGAAACCGCGAAGAAGCAGATCAACGAACAAAGCAAAGACAATTTTTTCATTTCGCCTTCCCCCAACCTAAAACGGAATGTAAGACCGCTAGATGCGAGCCGAGAATAGCACCGAATATTTGACGTGCGTTGCGTCCGGAAAGGGTTGTTCTGCGAAAGTAAATGGAGGAAAGTCCGCTGTCTCAAACGCCCGGAAGCAGTGGACTCTTTAGCGAACAAGAGTTGCCGACGGTCAGCGCCCCTCGGCTTGCGACGCGCTCAAAAGATTGACGAAAAGGCGGTACGCCCCTGGGACGCCCGCCGGAAGCTGGCGGAAAAATGCCAAGCCAGTATAGATGTAGACACCCTTGCCGTCGCGAGCCCAAACGAGGCCGCCGAGGGAGTCCGCCTCACCTGGATCATGCATGGCCAGGACGGCTTGATATTGAGGATCCCATTGACCCCAGAAGTAAAGGCCGCGCTCTTGGATCCATCCGCGGAAATCATCCTGAGTGATGTGATTGGGATAGTTCAGCAAAGGGCTGGTGGGATCCACAAAGCGAACCGGTGAGTTTTCATCGGTTATGCGCTCAGCGGACTGGTCCATGGTGGCGCGGAAAGGAGCCGGCAGGAGCTTGTTCCAGGCAAAATCGCGCTCGTATTGAACAAGGAGCGTGCCGCCGTTGTGCACATAATCAAGGAGGCGGTGATTCGCACTCATAGCATCGGGCCGAAGCTCGTATGCTCGAATGCCGACGACGATGGCGTCAAAATGGCTCAAGTCGCCGAACGCGAGGGCGGCCTCGTCGAGCATGGTGACGTCGATCCCGAGTTGTTGCAACGATTGCGGAACAGGATCGATTCCCGCGGCGATATAGCCGACACGGAGATGAGAAGGCAGCGTGAGGTTGAGAACGTGCGCCTGCGCCGCAGCGGGCTCGCTCACATGTCGCGAAGGAAGCGATGGAAGCGCCTCATAAGATGTGTCGAAGGATTGCGAACCCAGGCGCGCGTAAGGCTTCAAATCGTAGGCGCCTTCGCGAGCATCTGCAGGCGGAGTGATAGTGAAGCGTGCGAGCCGATCTCCGGCCCCGGAGAAATCGATTGCAGAAGCAGTGGCAACAGTCCAGCCATCCGGTACGCCAACGCCGACCTCGACGTGCGCGGTGGATTTTCCGTGATAGTGGATGCGCGCCAATAGCTGAAATGACCGTGACTGCCGATTGACGGGGAGCATGACCTCTGTGGGATCGACCGAGAGCGTCACCGCCGGCACGAGTTCAAGGGGCATGGTTTCAACGGTGGTCGACGTATATTCATTGGCGACCACCGGTTTTTCAGCGGAGAACCTGTAGGCATCGGCCGTACCGGTTATGCGCGCTTCGACAAGCGGAGCAGGCCAAGGGAGGATGGCGTCCTGCGGAGAAGTTGGCGGTGTCGCTCCCGCTGGCACCTGTACGTTAAATGAGAGAGCGGTGTTTGCAGGCTCAGAGCTGGACTTGGGGCTTTCCGTTGTGGCTGTCCATCGCGTCGGCAATTGAAGAGACGGCTGGTCAAGTTGAACGGCGACATCCGGACGGACTTGCCAATTCACACGAACGGCAAAACTCTCGCCGGCCACTAACGCGCTCTCATCCGCTTGGGCATCAAGGTGGACAGCCGCGGCCCCAGCCAAGGCAAGATCGATCTTCTGTCGTTCCTGCTCAAGAGCCCACAGCACATTCTTGTCGGTGGCAGGATCCGAACGGGCAGCGTTGATCGCGCTTTCGATTTGTTTTCCGGCAGCGGCTATGTATTTCACAGCGTTTGGCCAATCGAGACGAAGAGCAGATTGCCGCGCTGTCACAAGCGCGCCGTCCGCCGCGCCAAGAGGAACCCCAAGCCCGCTGGAACCGCCGCCCAAATAGAAGAGCGACTGCGCCAGGTCTTCAGAGGTCATTTTGTCCCCCTGAACGACGGTTAAGTTCACCGGACGCCGGAAAAAAGAAGAATCGAGAATGCGAGTTATGCCCTGCGAACGATGGTTAGCAAAACCAACTAAGCTCAGATCGGAATAGCTTTCGCCCCACAGCGGAGAGATTTCGCCTACCGGCAGTTGAATCTCTCCCTGTTGATTCGCACCCTCGCCAAAGCGAAACTGGAGCACATGGTCGACGTGCCAAGGCCGCAAGCCTTCTTTGAATTGGTCCGGATAAGCGGTGGGATCTTCAGCCGCTTGTATGGCTTGCGGCGTAACGATTCCGGTCGCCTGGTGCTGGCCGTGTCCGGTATGAACTCCGCCCCACTGGTTGATGACGATGTTCGGACGGAACGTGCGGATGATGCGGACCAAATCCTCCTTGGCGACACCGTGCCAAATTCCTAGGGTCTCCTGGGCGCTCTTCGAAAAACCAAAGTCCGGAGCGCGCGTAAAGAAGAGCTGCACGCCGTAAGCTTGCGTAGCGCGATAAAGTTCGTTCGTGCGCAGAATCTTGAGAGCGGGGCCAAGCTCCGGCCCAATCGCGTTTTGGCCGCCTTCTCCGCGCGTTGTCGAGCAAAGAGCGACCGTATCTCCGAGGCCGCGAGACAAGTACGTAAGCACGCTGGAACGCTCATCATCCGGGTGCGCTGTAACGTAGAGGATGCGCGTGGCAACTCGCGCGTGATCGATTGCGTCGACGACGTCGACGACCGTTTGCGCGCGTAGCGGCCGTCCTATCATGAAAATGGCGGCCAACGCCGCAATAACTGCGCATCTGCTCATCATCGAGCTGCTTCCGCGAATGGCCACTGTTTCAACCCCCTTGAACGGATCAGGAAAACGACCACCCCGGTAGCGATCGCCACTACCCCGAACAGCATTCGCCTGCCCGTAGCAACAAACAATGCGAGCCAAAGGATTATAGCGAGGACTGCCGGAATCGGGAAAAGCCACATTTTGAACGGCAGGCGGTCCGTCGACCATCGGCGGCGCAGTAGGATTACCCCCACGGCCTGCCCAACGAACTGGATCAGAATTCGCATGGCGGCAATGGCGGCGATGACTGTTTCCAAGCGAAAGAGCAGGCTAAAGACAAATGCAACCGCGCACAACGCCAAGAGCGACACGTGCGGAAAACGTTTCGTGGGATGCACGCGAGCAAAAACCGAGAAGAAGTTCCCATCAAGCGCGGCCGCATAGGGAATCCTGGAATACCCAAGAGTAAGCGAGAAAAGCGATGCGAAGGCGATCCAGAGGATCAGGACGGTCGCGAATTTGGCGAGCGAGCTTCCATAGATATACTGAAAAAAGGTGCTAATGATGAATTGAGAGTTCTGCGCCTGTTGCCAGGGCACGACTCCAAGAACGCAGGTCTGCATTGCGAGGTACAGAATTCCAATTGCAATGATCGAGAGAAAGATCGTACGCGGAATATTGCGCTCGGGCTGCCTTACTTCGCCGCCGAGAAAACAGACATTGTAATAACCCCAATACGTGTAGATCGTCTGAACTGTCGCGCCGCCGAGAGCGGTGAAGAATAGCCAGTTGAGCGACCAAGCGCCCGTAGGAAAGCTAAACGCAAGCGAGGAATGAAAATGCGTGGCGCCAGCAATGATCAGCCAAAAAATCGTGCCGAAAACTCCGATCCACAGCAGCATCGAAATCTTCCCAATGTCCGCGATGCGGCGATAAAGCAAGAGAGCCAGCACTATGACGACAGCTCCTGCAACTGCCTTCTGCCCGTAGGCGCTTAGAGGACGCAGATACGCAAAATATTCGGCGAAGCCAATCGCACCGGAAGCCATCACCAACGGCGCTTGAAAAATCGTCTGCCAGATCACCAGAAATGAGAGCAGGCGCCCCCATTTGGCAGGTCCATACGCTTCGCGCAAGTAGACATAGCTGCCGCCCGCTTCTGGCATCGCTGCGCCGAGCTCTGCCCACACACAGCCGTCAATAAGAGCGAGAACCGCGCCAACGGCCCAAGCGAGGAGGCATTGCGGTCCGCCCATGTTCTTGATGACCAGGGGAATCACGATAAATGGACCGATACCGACCATATCGATCATGTTGAGCGCAACGGCCTCTCTGAGACCCAGGCCGCGTTCGAGATTTCCCGCGTGGTTCATTTTGGCTGAAACAAAATGAGGCCAAAGGATAACAAAGAACGCCGAACGGCCCACGATAAAGTTCGCGTAAACTGCGCTACACTCTGCGCGGCATGATTCAGATCGGCGTAATGATAACTGCGGCGACGATGGCGGTTGTTTTCTTCGAATTCTGGCGACGCCGCAAGCATTTTTTCCCCTATGCAGGCTGGTTCGGGTTGGCGACGCTTGTGGGCGCGGAATGGCTGATGTTCCGCGGTATCGAACCGGTGGCAACGTACTTCACTCCCATTGCATGGTCAGCATATCTGTTGATTTGTGATTCTGCCGTTTTTTCGATTACCGGCAGGTCGCGGTTACGCAACGCGCCGCGCGATTTCTTTCAAATGGCGCTACTTTCTATTCCGCTTTGGTTGATTTTTGAGGCCTACAACTTGAGGTTGCATAACTGGACTTACGTCGGAGTGCCTCGTTCACTCGTCGGGGGCCTCCTGGGATACTGCTGGTCTTTTGCGACCATCACGCCGGCGATTCTCGAAACGGCGGAGCTTGTTGAATCCTTCGGATGGTTCAAAGAAGGGGAAGAGAGAGGAATTTCTCCGGTACTCTGCCGCAACATGATGGTCGCAGGGGCGATTTGCATCGTCGTTCCGGCTGCTCTGCCTGAACGCGTCGCCGCGCTTTCATTTGGACTGGTCTGGATTGGATTTTACCTGCTGCTCGACCCTCTGAATTATCGGCTGGGGCTGCCGTCGCTCGTCGGCGACATTTCCTACGGGCGATGGGGCCGCTTCTGCTCGCTGCTTGTCTCCGGCTGGACTTGCGGATGGCTTTGGGAATTCTGGAACTACTGGGCCTCGGCCAAGTGGCACTACATTTTTCCTATGTTTCAGAAATGGAAGATTTTCGAGATGCCTGCGCCCGGCTTTCTGGGATTCCTGCCATTCGCCCTTGAGTGCTTCGTGATGTATGTGACCGCAGCGTGGCTTGTGAGATGGATCCCACGTTCGCAGGATCCACGCATTATGGAGTAACGAAGAGATAAGGACTAGCAGCGGGCTGCTTCTTCTTGCTCAAACGCGTGGTATGAGGAACGCACGAGCGGGCCTGACTCAACGTGCTTGAATCCCATTTGTTCGCCGAGGCGCTTGTATTCCGCGAATTCATTCGGATGGACGAAACGGACGACGGGCAAATGTTCCCGTGTGGGCTGAAGATATTGTCCGAGCGTCAGAATATCCACACCCTGCCGCACAATATCCTGCATGGCGCCGAGAACTTCCTCGCGCTCTTCGCCAAGTCCCAGCATCATGCCGGTCTTTGTCGGCATTGCGGTTTCCATTTCCGAAGAAAATTGTTTGGATCGTCGAAGCAATTCGAGCGAGCGCTCGTAAACAGCTCCCTTGCGCACGCGGCGGTATAGGCGCGGGACTGTTTCCATGTTGTGATTTAAAACTTCCGGGCGGGCGCGCAACACAGTCTCGAGCGCATCCCAGTTCCCGCGGAAATCGGGGATCAGAACCTCGACTTTGCAGCCCGGCACGCGTTCGCGGATTTCGAGGATCGTCTGCGCGAAAATCGCCGCTCCGCCGTCAGCCTGATCGTCGCGATTGACCGAGGTGACGACCGCGTAGCGCAATCCCATTTTGCGCGCGGCTTCGGCGACGCGCCGCGGTTCGTCTTCTTCGGGCGGGCCAATTGGTTTGCCCGAGGGAACAGCACAGAATCCGCAGGAGCGCGTGCAGATGTTGCCGAGAATCATGAATGTCGCGGTGCGGTGATTCCAGCACTCTCCCATATTGGGGCAGCGGGCGCTTTCGCACACTGTGTGCAAATCGAGCGTGCGCATGATCCGTTTGAGATCCTGGTAATTTTCGCCGCCAAAGAACTTCACACGCAACCAAGAAGGCCGTGGATGTGAGTCTAGCTCCGGTAAGGAGGCTGATGGATTCGAGAGGATCGGAAACGGCGTTTGCATGGGTCGTTTGAAACACTATTCTACAGTTCGAGCAGCGGAGAGACAAGTTCGCCAGCCCAACTCACGACGCGGCTAACGGTGTTTCTATCAGTCTTGGGCGATGTGGGTAGGCGTTATGATCCGGAGACGCCAATTCGACCGTTATGTTGCTTTATTGCAACATAGGGGGTGGAAACTGAGCGATATATACGCAACAAGTACATGTACAACAGTCACTTAGAGGATGGGTATTCGGCATGCAAAATGCACTAGAATTTAGGATAGTGACGTTCCAAAACACAATCCGGCAACCCGTCAACACTGAGGGCATAGGTCTGCATACAGCTGTGCATTCGCGCGTGCGATTGCAACCCGCGCCTGCCGATACGGGCATCGTCTTTCGGCGCACCGACTTGGATAATTTTGAGATTGAAGCGCACGGCAGAAATGTCGCACGTGTCAGTTACGCTACGAGCCTGATGAAGAACGGCGTGCTTCTCTCAACGACGGAGCATCTGCTCGCCGCGCTTTACTCATGTGGCATCGACAACGTGTACGTCGAAATCGATGCACTCGAACTTCCGATTCTCGATGGCTCCGCGCTGCCATTCGTTCAGTTACTCGAAGAAGCGGGTGTCCGGCAGCTTCGTAAGCGACGAAAGTATCTGAAAGTGGTGGAGCCATTGGAGATTTCTGAAGGCGACCGTCATATTGGAATTTACCCGGCCGACGAGTTCCGTGTCCG
>DATFQU010000190.1:0-21875 GCA_035264005.1 Candidatus Acidiferrales bacterium | reverse complement strand
GAACCTGTTCGGCCTTTTGCAATGACTCCTGTTCAAAACGCATGCGTACGCTCTCGCGCTGCGCGTGTTCTGCGCTGATGCGCGCTGCAAGGTCTTCGGCCTGCAATGACTCGACTTGCGCACGAACGGAATCTTCACCGCTGCGCGAGGCGGCTTCGCGCAGGCTGGCGATCAGCTCCTCGAGCCTCGCCTGCTCGTTGGCATCCGCTTCGATCTTTCGGGCGCAATCCTGAAGGTGCGAATCGAGTTGGGAGGATTCGGCGCGCAGGCTCGCGACGCTATCGCGATGCGCGACCACGCGGGCTTGGATTTGCGCAACCTGCTGTTCGGCGTGAGCGATTTCCCCGGCGAGCGCGCTCACACGCGAAACGATCTGCGCTTCCTGTTCGCGATTGAACGCAATGCGATTTTCGGCGCGGTCCAATTCCAGGGCCGACTGGTTAAGCAGATTGTGGAGCTGGCGCAGCTCGCCTTCCAGTTCGTAATTGCGAACGTCGAGGCGTTCCTGCTCGGCTTCCAGTTCGCGAAGAGCTGCTGATTGTTCGGATTCGCCGACGATCAGTTCGCCGATCACGGATTCGAGGCGCACAGCTTCGTCTTCCAGCTGCCGCGCTTTGCTCGCGAGGACGGTGCGCATCAGGCCGCGCATTTCGTCGCGCAGCTCGGCATAACGGCGGGCCTTCGATGCCTGGCGCTTCAAAGAGGCGAGCTGCTTTTCGACTTCGACGAGAATATCGTTGACGCGCGAGAGGTTTACTTTTGCGGCTTCTAGCTTGGCCTCCGCTAGGCGGCGCTTGGTTTTGTAAACCGTGATGCCGGCGGCCTCTTCAATGAGGGCGCGGCGGTCCATTGGGCGCGAATTGAGAATCTGGCCGATGCGGCCCTGTTCGATGATGGCGTAGGAATCAGGCCCGAGGCCCATGCCCATGAAGAGCTCCTGAACATCGCGCAAGCGGGCGACGCGGCCGTTGATCAGATATTCGCTCTGACCAGAGCGATAGAGGCGGCGTCCAACGACAACTTCGCCGGGCTTGATGGCAATCGCAGGTTTCTCCGCACCGCGTTTTTTCGAGAACTTGACGGGTTTCTCAGCCGAAGCTTCGGCTTCGGATGCATGCACGGTAAACTCCGTTGAAAAAACCGAGGCTTCCGGCTCGGCTGACACTTCTGACTGTGCTTGCGCGGCATCCAACTGAGGCTGGGGCATGGCTCCGGGTGCGGCTTCTTCGCCAAAGATCTTTGAGACTGCGTCAGCGAGTTCTGGATCGACGAGAGTGAGCGTGACTTCGGAAATGCCCATCGGCGGGCGCTTGGCGGTTCCGTTGAAAATGCAGTCGGACATGCGCTCGGCGCGGAGCATCTTGTGGCTCTGCTCGCCGAGCACCCAGGAAATGGCGTCGACGACGTTTGATTTGCCGCAGCCGTTTGGGCCGATGATGCAAGTGACGCCGCTTCCGCTGAAAACGATGTTCGTTTTCTCGCAAAAAGACTTGAAGCCTAAGAGTTCGACTTTGCGAAGTTTGAGCACGCTGCTCCTTGGCAACAGAGAACTGCCGCGCTGGTGCGGCTCAGTTCAAATTTAGAGTGTCGAGAGCAAGATTTCGAGACAAAAATCGTGGCGGGTCGCGTAGCGCGGGCCCTGCCGCCTGGCGCTTTGGAAAGGCGGTGATGGAAGGGAAGATAGCACGGGGCCAAATGCCTGTAAAGCATTTGGCCGGGGATTGTGTGTTCTGGGAACGTCGTCTCGTTAGCCCGGAAGTCAGCCTGCCTTCACTTCAGATATTGCTCGTACCAGGCCAGGATGCGATTGAGCCGGTCGAGCAGGTGCTTTTCTTCGCGGAAGCCGTGAAGCTCGCGCGGATATTCAACCAGCTCAGCGGGCGCGCCGTAGAACTTCAACCCGCGATAGAGGCCGGTGCTTTCGCCGAGCGGATCGGTGGTGTCGGCGATGCCTTGCAGGATGAGGATTGGAGTGTGGGCGTGCTTCAGATACATGAAGGGAGAATGATTCAGGAAGCCTTCCGGATGATCATAGGGAAGCCCCCAGAACCATTTATCGTAGGAAGGCCCTGCTTCGGTGTTGAATTCAGAAATCAGATCGACCATGCCCGCGCCGGAGACGGCGGCTTTGAAGCGGTCGGTTTGCGTGATGGCCCATTCGGACATATAGCCACCGTATGACCAGCCGCCAATGCCAAGTTTGTTCGGGTCGGCGATGCCTTGGGCGACGAGGTAGTCGACCCCCGCCATGACGTCTCTGAAGTCAGCGCCTCCCCAATCGGCACGGTTCATTTCGACGAACTTCTCGCCGTAGCCGGTCGAGCCGCGAATGTTGAAATACGCAGCAGCGAAGCCGTGCGCTGCGAGCAACTGTCCCCAGGAATCAATCGAGTCGGACCATGCGCCAGTAGGCCCGCCGTGCACCAAGATGACCGTCGGGACGCGTGAATGCCCGTCGTAGCCGAGAGGCTTGAGCAATTCGCCTTCAATTTCCACGCCATCGAAGCTCTTGAAATGGAAGAATTCCGGCTTCGCGAGAGTCACGTTGTCCCAACTGGAGTTCAAGTGCGTGACCTTCTCCGCAGGCGCGCCCGCACTTGAGAGGTAGATTTCCGGAGGCTCGGTTGCGGACTCGCCGACAAACGCGAGCGTTCCCGATGGCGACGTCGCGAAGCTGTGGGGATTGGGTGTCGCATTTTCGACTGCGATGGCGTGGCCATCGGAGGAAATGGAATACAAAGCTGTCTTGAATCCCGTTTCGGCGACGGCCATCAGGCCGCCGGCAGAACGCCAATCAATACCGTTCATCGCGCGATCGACGCTCGCCGCTGTGAGATTGTGGCTGGGTGGGTCGTCTGCTTGGACAGCCGTGGAGTGGACGTAGATGTCATGCGGTTGGGGGCCATCGACGCGCGCGCCCATGTAGGCAAACTGAGTGCCGTCGGGCGAAACGCGAATGTCACCAAACGGGCCTTGCGGCGCTACGAGAAGAGACATCTGGCCGCTGGCGGGGTCCAGCGAAAAAATGCGATTCGTGTTGTCGTCGGATTCAGGGCGGTCTGTGGCGGCAATAATCAGTTGACCTGAGGAAGTCCACTCCGCTTCCCGTACTTCCCACTGCTCGCCGGTGATGGCGCGGGCTTTCTTTGTGGCTACGTCGAGAATCCAAACGCGAGGATGCTTGGTGTCCTTGTCAACGACGATGGCGTCGTCTTTGTCCTTCTCTTTTTTCTGCTGCGCGTCTGTCGGCTCATCGGAAGCGAGGAACGCCATTTGCTTGCCGTCCGGGGACCATGCGAAGGAAGCGATTCCGCGTTTGCCGGTGGTGATGGAATATGCGTCGCCGCCGCTGGAAGAGAGGAGGTAAATCTGGCGGTCGCCGTCGCGATTCGAAAGAAAGGCGAGGAATTTGCTGTCCGGCGACCAGCGCGGGGAATTCTCGGTTTTTTCGGAGTAAGTGTACTGGTGCGCTTGCTTGGAGGCGACATCGAGAATCCAAATGTGCGTGGCGATGCTTGTGTCCTTCGCGGGCTCGGTGACGGTGAACGCAAGGCGAGTTCCATCCGGTGAAAAGTGCATGTCAGCGATGCGGCGCATGTTGAGGGCCTGTTGAGGCGTCAACGTCGTCGACCCAGAATCGGCCGTCGGCAGTGGAGCCGCAAATACGACGGGTGCAAAAAACAAAAGAACGGCGCAAATTTTTGCGGATAGAGAAATCTTCATGGCTGGCTCCTTCGTAGACTGCACAATGTATTGAGACTCGACCGGTTCGTCAACCGTGAAATCAGCCTGGGAGCTAGCATTCATTGACTTGGGCTTGCGCCGGAACGTAGGATGACGCGCGCTTATTGTCCCAGGAGGCAAATTCATGGATGTGGGCGACGAAAAGCCGCGGGGAGGCGCATTCGTTCTGGCGCTAGCGCTCTATGCGCTGGCGATGTGCCTGACGGCAATGCGAACGCGTCCGATTGTGCCGAGGTCCGCCGATGCGCCGGCGGACGAATTTTCGGGAGTGCGTGCCAAAGCATTGCTGCAGCAACTTGTCGGCAATGGCGTGCCTCATCCGGTAGGCAGCACAGCCGATGCGGCCGTGCGAGATGCGATTGTGGCGCGGCTCACGCAAGTCGGTTATCAGCCACGAGTTCAAGAAGATTTCGTTTGCGACTCGAATGGAGCGTGCGCTGATGTGAAAAACATTCTCGGCCGCCTTGATGGGCAACAATCCGGCCCGGCGGTCATGGTCGCGGCGCACTACGATTCCGTTCCGGCAGGCCCGGGCGCGTCCGATGACGGGGCAGGCACTGTCTCCGTGTTGGAAATCGCCCGAGCGCTCAAAGCGTCTCCCGCAATGCGCCATCCCGTCATTTTCCTTATTGATGAGGGCGAGGAGGCCGGCTTGCTCGGCGCGGCAGCGTTTGTGCAGGACGATCCGTGGGCCAAAGACGTCAGCGCCGTGGTGAACATGGACAATCGCGGGACTTCCGGACCCAGCACGATGTTCGAAACAGGAAGCGCCAACGAGTGGCTGATGCGGATGTATGCAAAGTCAGTGCAGCATCCCAACGCAGATTCGCTTTCCTACACGGTTTACAAAACGCTGCCGAACGATACGGACTTCACCGTGTTCAGAGCTGCAAAATATCAGGGATTCAATTTTGCGTTTCTCGATGACGTCGCGCACTATCACACGCCGCTTGATAACGTCGCCAACACCAGCGTCTCAAGCATTCAGAGCGAAGGAGGAAGCGCGCTCGATACAGTTCGGGCGCTAGCGAATTTGGATTTGAACTCGGGTGCGGCTTCGGATGCTGTTTACCAGGACTTGCTTGGCTGGAGAATGGTTTGGTGGCCAGCGCGATGGACGATTGGGCTTGCATTGCTAGCGCTCACGCTGCTGATTCTTGAAATTGCTGTACTGGCGCGGCGTGGCCAAGTGCGGATGAGAGGATTGCTCGTTGGTTTTGTCAGCTGGCCGCTTGTCTTGATTGTCGCAGGGATTCTCGGAGCGGCGCTGCAATTCTTCCTCAGCATCGCTGGCGCAACGCCTTCAAACTGGGTGGCGCATCCGGTGCCTCTGTTGATTGCGGCTTGGGCACTGGGATTTGCGGCGGTGGCACTGATTGCCGCGCTCTTGGGGCGCGCGGCGGGTTTGTGGGGAATGTGGAGCGGTACGTGGCTTTGGTGGGGAATTGTGTCGCTTGTGCTAGGTGCGCTGGCGCCGGGGCTGAGTTTCATTTTCGTTGTGAGTGCGGTCGCAACAGGAATACTCGGGCTGGCTATCCTGTTTGCACGGGGCGAGAGCAGCGCAGTTGTGATTGTTGCTGCAGTGATTCCGGGATTGGTCACTGCACTGGCGGGCGTTTACACTGTCTGGTTTCTGTACGCTGGGCTTGGGGGCACCTTTCTGGCTGGCATTACGGTCTGTGTCGCGTTGGTTGCTCTTCCACTCGCACCATTGACTGGAGCTGTTTCCGTTGGGCGCTGGAAATTCTCCGTAGTCACTTTTGCGGTCGCTGTGATCGCGACAGCAGCGGCACTGGTAGTTGCGCCGTATTCGCTAACCTCGCCGGAAGCGCTGAATTTGCAGTATCGGCAGGATGCCGACAGCGGGAGATCACAATGGCTGGCGTATCCGGCTTCCGGTCGGCTGCCAATCACAATGCGAAGCGTTGCGAAGTTTGCAAGGACAGATGTGCCGGTGAATCCGTGGGAGGCGACCAGGCCACTTGGGGCGAACGCGCCTGCACTGAATCTGGCGCCGCCTGTATTGGACATCGACCGCGGCGGGCTCACGACAGAAAACCGAACGAATTACGATGTGACGCTCAAATCGCAGCGCGGCGCGCCAGTAATCCTGCTGGCCTTTCCTCCCGCTGCGAAGCCCGAGTCCGTCACGATTGCGGGCCACGCAGTGCCTGAGATCAGCAGGCGCATATTGACTTACACGCACGGCTGGAGAATTTATCGCTGCGTGGATACGCCGCCCGAGGGAATCGAAGTGGAGTTTTCGTTGACCAGCACGAAGCCAGTTTCCGTGTTACTGCTCGACGAGAGTTATGGTCTTCCGCCCGAGGGCGCATTCTTGAAGAGCGCGCGACCGGCAGCGGCTACGCAGATTCAAAATGGCGATACGACCGTGCTCGCGCGGCATGTCACGCTTGAGCCACCAATACTTAAGCGCTGATTTGCCGGATATCAGAGCCTCAGTTAGAATGACCCTCTTTGTCTGTTGTCTTGCTTCCGCCGAGATGACCGGATATCGGTGAGCAAAGCGCATCCTAATTTCAAAAGGCTATCGAAGCGAAAAATGAGCGAAATCCTGCTCGAAAATACGCTGACGAATCGTAGAGAAGTCTTTACGCCGCTTCGCGTCGGCGAAGTGCGCATGTACACGTGCGGCCCAACGGTCTACGATTACGCGCACATCGGGAATTACCGGACATTCGTATTCCAAGATACTTTGCGGCGATTTTTGCGCTCGCGCGGCCTACAGATGAAACACGTCATGAACTTGACGGACGTGGATGACCGAATCATTCAGAATGCGGCAGAGAAGGGAATCAGCATCTTCGATTACACCGCGAAATACATCGTCGCGTTTAAAGAAGACATGAACGCTCTGAGCTGCGAAACTCCGGAGCATGTTGTCTGCGCGACGGACCACATCGCAGATATGGTCAGGCTGATCCAAAAGCTCGAAGCCAAAGGCCTGACGTACCGCAGCGATGGCTCAATTTACTACCGCATCGCAAAGTTTCCAGCGTACGGCAGGTTGTCCAAGGTTGATTTGAGCGGGATCCAGGCGGGAGCGCGCGTCGAGGTTGACCGCTACGAAAAGGCCGACGCGCGCGATTTTGCTTTATGGAAAGCGCCGAAGCCGGGCGAGCATTTTTGGGAGACGGAGATTGGCCCCGGGCGCCCGGGCTGGCATATCGAATGCTCCGCGATGGCCATGAAATACTTGGGCGACACGCTAGACATTCACACTGGTGGAATTGATCTGGCGTTTCCGCACCATGAGAACGAAATCGCGCAAAGCGAGGCCGCGACGGGTCATCCGTTCGTCAGATACTGGCTGCACGCCGAGCACTTGATCATCGACGGCGAGAAAATGTCGAAGTCGCTCGGCAATTTCTATACGCTGCGCGATCTTTTCAACAAAGGACACAAACCGTCCACTGTCCGGTACCTGCTAGCGTCCGTTCCGTACCGCCGGCAGCTCAATTTCACCAAGGACAGCATTCAGCAGGCTGCGAGTTCAGTCGAGCGGCTGCGGAATTTTGTTGCGCGCCTCAACGAGGGGAAATTCCCAGCGGGTTCCAACGCTGCCATGGAGGAACGGGCGCAAAAGGCGGTCGCCGATTTTGAAGCGGGCCTGTCGGATGATTTGAATACGGCCGTTGCGCTTGCGGCAATTTTCGATTTGGTGCGCGATGTGAATACTGCCATCGACCGTGGCGAGTTCCGGCAAGAGGATGCGCCGCACGTCCTCACTGCTATGAAAGAGTTCGATCAGATTTTCGCAGTGCTCGAAGACGATGACAGTGCGAAGTTGGGTGCGCTGGGATTCGGATCCAGTGCTGAAGGAATGTCCATCGAACAGATCGATGCGCTGGTAGCGGAGCGGCAAAAAGCCCGCGAGCAGCGCAATTTCAAGCGCGCCGACGAAATACGGCAGCAGCTTGCAGAACGTGGTATCCTCCTCGAGGACAACCGCGAAGGCGGCGTCCGCTGGAAAAAGAAATGAATCCGCAATTTCAGGATCCGCTTTCCTGGCACAGTTTGCCCTCGCGTCAGCGGCCGAGTCTTTTCGGCGTAGACTAACTTTTCTTCCTCCCATGAGCTGTTCGCGTCGCATCGCCGGCGCGCAAAAATCCATTTCAGGAGGAAGGTATGAAGAAAGCGAATGATTGGAAGCTTCCACGCCTGGTCACATCGTTGCCGGGCCCGAAAGCGAAGAAGCTCGTTGGATTAGACACGAAGTTCATCTCGCCATCCTACACGCGCGGCTATCCGCTGGTTGCGAAAACGGGGCGTGGCGCCGTGATCGAGGATCTTGACGGCAACCAATTTCTCGACTTCGCAGCGGGCATCGCTGTAGTGGCTACGGGGCACTGCCATCCGGAAGTCGTAGCTGCAATTCAAAAGCAAGCTGGCGAGCTGATTCACATGTCCGGCACGGATTTCTATTACGAAAACATGGTCGAGCTCGCGGAAAAGCTCGCGACGATTGCTCCCGGTAAAGATCCGAAACGGGTTTATTTTGGCAATTCCGGCACCGAGGCAATCGAGGCGGCGATCAAACTTGCGCGCTATCACACCAAGCGTGACAAGTTCATCGCGTTCTACGGGTGTTTTCACGGACGCACCATGGGCTCACTTTCTCTCACGGCAAGCAAGGCCGTACAGCGCAAGAACTTTGGTCCATTGCTCGGCGGCGTGGCCCACATCCCTTACCCAGATACCTATCGCTCGCTGGGGCAAAACGCGGACGAGTGTTCCCGTCAGTGCTTGGAATTCTTGGAGAACGAAGTGTTTCATCGGTTGATGGATCCGGCGGACGTCGCCGCGATCTTTGTCGAGCCGATTCAGGGCGAAGGCGGCTACGTCGCTGCGCCTGCTTCGTTTCTGCAGGGTCTGCAAAAAATCTGTCGGCGTGAGGGAATCCTTCTGGTTGCGGACGAAGTGCAATGCGGAATGGGCCGCACCGGGAAATGGTGGGCTTCGGAACATGCGCACATCGATCCGGATATTGTCTGTGTGGCGAAGGGAATCGCTTCAGGCATGCCGCTCGGCGCGACGATTGCACGCGCCAGCGTTATGGATTGGAAACCCGGCGCTCACGCATCCACATTCGGCGGCAATCCCGTTTGTGTGGCAGCCTCGCTTGCGACGATCGACCTGATCGAAAAGAAGTACATGGAGAATGCCCGCCAGATGGGCAAAGTCATCCTCGATCGAATGGCGGATTGGATCGAAAAGTACCGCATCGTTGGAGACGTTCGTGGTAAGGGACTGATGATTGGAGTGGAAATCGTCCGCGACAAGAAAACAAAGGAACGCGCTGGCGATTTGCGCAATAAAATCGTCGACCGCGCTTTCGAGAAGGGCTTGCTCATTCTCGGCGCGGGAGAAAATACGGTTCGTGTCGCCCCGCCGCTTGTCATTGACGAGGAACAGGCGGAATATGCTGTGCGCATTCTCGGTGAGTGCATCGCCGAAGTGCAGCGGTCGCATTAGAATCGAAGCTTTGCTTCGGAGGAAGATTGCCTCGCATTCTGGACGTCGGCTGCGGGCCAAAGAAACATCGGGGTTCCATCGGCATCGACATGAACCCGAACACCGCAGCCGACCTTCTTTGTAATTTGGACAGGGGTTGCCTTCCATTTCAGGACAGCGTGTTCGATGAAGTGCGCGCAGTCCATTTGATCGAGCACGTTGAAAATGTAATTCGCACGATGGAGGAATTTCACCGCGTATCGCGGGCGGGCGGCGTTATTTTTCTGGTGACTCCGCATTACACGGACTTCAGCTCATTCTGCGACCCGACGCATCGCTGGCATTTGAATAGTTTTTCGTTCTGGTATTTTGATCCCGAGGGGCTGCACGGAGAAGCATCGTGGTATTCGCACGTACGGCTGCGTCAGCGGCGTTTACGCGTGCGTTTGCTTCAGGTCTGGCGCTATCTCGGGTTTGAATTCCTCGTGAATCACTCGCTGCGCTTTCGCCGATTTTGGGAATTCTATCTGTGCTACTTGGTGCGAGGCAAAGTGATGGAGTTCGAGTTCGAGGTCCTGAAGTAATGGCGCTTGTCTCGCGTGCGATTTTCGGTTTTTTCCGCCTTGCTGCGCGCCGCGGCTTGACGCTGGCAAAAGGCGACGAGACAAAGAAAGAACAGGCGCGGAGGCGTGGCGTGGACGGCGAGACGTACGCCTATTGGTATTTGCGCCGGCATGGATACGTGTTTGTCGCGCGCAACTACCGCGTCCCGGGAGATAAGGCCGAGATTGACATGGTCGGATATGATGGTTCAGTGCTCGCATTCGTCGAGGTGAAGACGCGCAGCGGAACAGACGAGCATCCTGGCCGCCCAGAAGAAGCTGTAACTCAGGAAAAGCGCATTCACGTGGAGCGAATGGCAAAAAGATTCTTGGCGGAACGAAGAACGCCGGGAGTTTCGTGGCGGTTCGATGTCGTGGCCATCGAGAGTCGATCCGGAAGTCCGCCGAGTGTGCGCTTGTACAAAAATGCGTTTGGAACGGCGCATTGATTCGGCGAATCGCTCGCGGAGTAACAACAGGAAACCGTTTCAGTCTTTATAGAACCACAGAAGGAGAAGAGATTGCCTGAACTACGTAAAGATCCAATCACAGGGCGGTGGGTCATTATTTCCACCGAGCGCGGAAAACGGCCATCGGACTTCGTACGTGAAAGCGTGCAAATGAAGGGAGGTTCCTTTTGCCCCTTTTGTCCGGGCAATGAGACCCGTACTCCTCCGGAGATATTGGCGTACGGCCGCAACGGCGGCGGGAAGGACACGCCCGGCTGGACCGTTCGCGTTGTGCCTAACAAATTTCCAGCCTTGGGGATTGAAGGAAACCTCGATCGCCAAGGCGAAGGGCTCTTCGATCGAATGAACGGAATCGGCGCGCATGAGGTCATCATCGAGACTCCCGATCATCAGAGCACTCTGGCTATGCTCTCCGATAAATCCATTGAAGAAGTGTTGTGGGCCTACCGCGACCGCGTTCTAGACCTCAAGAACGACAAACGTTTCCGCTACATCTTACTCTTCAAAAATCACGGAGAGGCTGCTGGCGCGTCGCTCGAACATACTCATTCGCAATTAATCGCTTTGCCCATCGTACCCAAACGTGTTCGAGAAGAAGTGGACAGTGCAAAGCGCTACTTCGAAATCAAAGAGCGCTGCATTTTCTGTGATGTCATCCGGCAGGAAATGGAAACGGGCACGCGGGTGATTCTCGGGAATGACCAATTTATCGCTCTGGCTCCCTACGCGCCGCGCTTTCCCTTTGAAGCGTGGATTCTTCCGCGCCAGCACAGCTCTTCGTTCGAAAATCAGCCTGGATCCGTTTATACAAGCATGGCCAAACTATTCCGCGAATTTCTGGCCCGTCTGGATTCCGTGCTGAACTGCCCCGCGTACAATTATGTGATACATACTTCGCCGATCGGCGAGGAGATCAACGACCATTATCACTGGCATGTGGAGATGATGCCGAAGTTGACGCGAGTGGCCGGGTTCGAGTGGGGTACTGGATTTTACATTAACCCCACTCCGCCTGAAGAGGCCGCGCGATTCTTGCGAGAGGCTCAGCTCAAGGCCGGAGATTAAACCAGAACTTCCGGCACTTCCATTCGTCCAGCGCGGAATGCGGATTCGAAGGCTGCCACGCATTTGGGGTCGAAGTCCGTTCCCGCGCCCTTCGAAATGATGTCGCGAGCTTCGAACGGAGACATCGCTTTGCGGTACGGCCGGTCGCTAACCAGCGCATCGTACACATCGGCGACGGAGATGATGCGGGCCTCGATCGGAATGTCCTCGCCCTTGGTAGCGTGATAGCCCGAGCCGTCGAACTTATCGTGATGCGCCAGGATAATCGGCAGCACACGGCGAAGTGTCCCACCGACCGCGACTGGCCTTAGCGCTTCAACTCCACGCGGCAAGTGGCTTTGCACTTCGGAGATTTCGTCCTCTGACAGGCGCGCCGACTTATACAGAATCGTGCGGCTCACTTCTAGTTTCCCGATGTCATGCAGCAGAGCGGCGGCGCGCACATCTTCAATCTGGTCTTCAGGCAGGCCCATTTCCGCAGCTAAGCGGGCAGCGTACACGGAGACGCGGTAAGAGTGGTTTTGCGTGTACTTGTCGTTCGAAATGACCTGGCAGAGAATTTGCAGGACTCCAAAATAGGTTTCGCGCAGTTCCTGCATGCCCTTTTCTTTGACTTCATAGAGCGAACCCATCGCGTATGCGGTAATCACGAGGAAACCGCCCCAGACCGCGACGTCGGCCCACCCGATCAAATGCCTCATCGCCACGCCCTGGCCCGAAGCCAGCGCCAGTGGATTCATGAGGTTGAGCCAGCAGACAATCAAAACAGACGCCACGGCCGTCTGGACCGCGCGTGAGCGACCGAAGTAATAGGCCGCAAAGAGAGTCGGCAAGTCATAAAACGACAGAACAAGCCGCTGGCCTGACACGAAGAAATTAATCACAGCGGCAAAAGCAATGATGGACAAGATCAACCAAAGCTCCTTGTTGATCTCGAGCATCCGGCTAACAAAGGTCTTCTTCACAGCTGCTCCTCCGGTCAGGAAGTATGCGGGCACAAGTCCTGTCGTCCTACCGATGGTAACAATCCTGGTATCGTGCGGGCGGAAGTCGTGGGCGATTTTGCCCATCCGTGTAACTGTACCAATCAGAAGCGCACCTGTTCGAAAGAACAGGTGCACACAATGGCGCTTTTTCTGGTCAAATGTTAGTTTGAAAACGACTCGCAAAGACGCGTGCGAGCGGGAGAGTGCGCATGACGTGGGGACAAAGACGAACTCTGGTAATCTTGCTGGTGGTTCTCGTCGTCGTGGTTCTTCTCGTGGCGATTCCGCGCTGGTCTTTTTTCTCTGGCCCGCAGCTTTCCTGGAATTCGACCCTTGTTCTTAGCCTCAGCGGTTCGATTGTGGAGCAGCGGCCGCCGGATGTAGCCACATTTTTCACTGGGGCGCCGCCCTTAGTGCTTCACGAAATCGATGATGCCATCGATCAGGCAAAAACGGATTCTCGAATTCGAGGTTTGGTAGTGCGAATAGCTTCCATCGACGCCGGTTGGGCAAAGGTTGAAGAAATCCACCAGCACCTCCTCGATTTTCGCGCGAGCGGCAAGCCTAGCATTTGCTATCTCGGCTACGACGGCGAGGCGAACGAGGAATATTACGTCGCTACGGGCTGTGATCAAGTCTGGCTGACTCCCACCAATCCTCTTGACGTTCGGGGCATGATGGCTGAGGCGACCTTTCTCCGCGGGACATTGGACAAGCTCCACGTCGTGCCGAATTTCCTTCATATTGCCGAATACAAGACTGCCACAAACGAATTTACCGAAAAGAAGTTCACGCCAGCGCATCGCGAGGAAGTCACGTCTTTGCTGACGGATCTCTACAATCAATATCTGAGCGAGGTTGCGTCCTCGCGAGATATCAACCGCGCGCGATTTGCAGACCTCGTTCAGGCCGGGCCATTTCTCGCACAGGAGGCTCTTCAGAACAAGCTGGTCGACCATCTCGGTTACTGGGATCAGGTGGAGGATTACTTTCGCCGCAAGACTGGCTCCTGGAATCCGATTGATTTTGCGCAGTATCGCCAGGAGTTGAGCGATGGCAACGGTCCGCAAATCGCTATGATCTACGCATCTGGAGAAATCGTATCCGGCGCTTCTCAATATTCCTCAACCGGCAGCGAAATAATGGGCGGCGATTCCGTAGCGTCCGATATTCGCCGCGCGCGAACAGATTCGGACATCAAAGCGATCGTCTTGCGCGTCGATTCACCGGGAGGCTCATCTGTGGCCAGCCAGGTCATTCGGCGCGAGGTGCAGCTCGCGCGGCAGCGAAAGCCGGTCGTCGTCTCCATGTCGGACTTGGCTGCTTCCGGCGGTTATTGGATTTCGATGTCTGCCGACAAAATCGTCGCCGATCCCGACACGATCACTGCCTCCATTGGAGTTCTCAGCGGAAAAATGAACATCGCCGGACTGTATCAGCTTCTTGGCATCAGCACTGATTTCGTCGCCATCGGCGGCAATGCCACATTGTATTCGGATCAGCAGAATTTCAGTTCCACGCAGCAGCAGACAGTCCAGAAGATGCTCAGCGACGTCTATGCGAATTTCACTCAGGGTGTCGCTGTCGGCCGCCATATTCCGATTGCTACTGTCGATCAAATTGCCAAGGGCCGCGTCTGGAGCGGTGAACAGGCCAAGCGCCTGGGCCTCGTAGACGAGCTCGGCGATACGGAACGTGCCGTTGAGGTGGCGAAGCAGCTCGCGCACATTCCCGCGAGCGAATCCGTAGAAATCGTGCGCCTGCCGAAGCCTCAGTCGCTGTTTGATTTCTTGCTTACACGCACTCAGGGCGAGGTGAGCGCCGCGCAAGGGGTGTACGGCTCAGCCCAAGCGCTTGTCGAGCGGCTATCAACGATGGTTCGCAGCGAACCTGTGCGCGCACAAATGCCATTTACTTTGACTATTCACTGACGGAATACGAAAGGCAGCTTATGGACAATTTCCCCGAATTCATGAAGCATCCAGCGAACCGAATCGCGACGACCAGCCAGTCCACTCCAGGAGTGGAAGGTTACGTCTTCGATGGAGTGAATGGAGCCAGATGGCAATTTGGACTTGCCGTGAAACTGCCACGTCGGCTGCCCACGAGCACGACTACGACGAATACATGGTTGTTCTGCAGGGTTGCTATACGCTGATTATTGACGGCAGGCGCATTCCCGTCCGAGCCGGGGAAGAGTATCTCATCCCGGAGGGAACGTTACATGGCGGCGAGGTCGTTGCCGGCACTCGAACCATTCACGCATTCGGAGGCCGCCGCGCTCTTCGTGCAACCTAGACGCCTGTTTGGAGAACTGCCGCACGAATTCGCCGGTGAGCATCCGAGATTTTCGCTATAATGGGTTTCTCGGCGCGGTACCCAAGTGGTAAGGGAGAGGTCTGCAAAACCTTTATACGTGGGTTCGATTCCCACCCGCGCCTCCAGATTCTGTTCCGACTTCTAGCGCCGTCGGCCTGGCACAGGTGCCGCCGCCCCCGGTGGAGGAGTCTTCGAGCCGCGCCCGGTGCTATCCGCAATTGCAATAGGTGTTGCGAGTCCAGCCGCCACGAGCACGCTAAACCACACCGGATGGGCGTTGATGAAATTCGCATGTGTGGGTCCTCCGACTTTCGTGTTGTTTCCCGCGGCCATTAGTTCCGATGGCGGAGCAGTTTGCGGCGCGTCAGGGGCTTCATCTGATCCTCGGATGGATGACATTTGGCCGGCGCCAACCGTCACGCACGTTCCGGCGAGATTGCACAATTGGACTTTGCCCTCATAGACGATAAGCCTCGTGATGGAATTCTGGTACGCCATGTAAAAGTCTGTGCCCACGACTCCAGCGACTCCGGTGGGCGTGTGGACTTGGAAGCTGCCGGCCGGCTTTGTGATATGCACGACTTTAGAGCGCACCTCGCCATACGCAATATCAATCTGTGTTTGTTGCTGCGAAGCATCATGCTTCGTCACGGTGAGGCTGGCGTCAGACCCTACGTTGAGTACCGAGCCATCATCGAGCGCGACGCGCGCTCTCGCCATGCGTCCCGTCACCACCACATCGCCCCAGTAGACCGGCGTTGGAGGCTTGACGTCCATGCTCTGCCCGCCGCGGGTCAACTGCACTTGCGGCAGGATCAGTGAAATGTTCCCCGCATGCTGAGCGGTCGCTTGAGCCATCGCCAAGTCAGACGGCATTGCCATTGCCGATGTCACAAGCGCGGCGCATACCGCCAGAAAAATTCGATTCCTGAACATGGCCCTTCTCCTTGGAGTCGCCGTTGGCTTTTAGCCACTGTTGAGCCCAAGGCTACCACTCAATCGAGAAGTCTCAGGGAAAATGTAAGCCGTGTTGCCGATTCCGTAACCGTCAGGCCTGTTTCGCTGCTTGTTGTGCCGCAGACGGAATCGCTGGTTCCTTCGCAACCATTCGCGCCATCATTTGCCGCATTGCTTCCGTCGACCCTGGAGCGCGCTTCTCCCGCCAGGCTTCCATGCGTTTGCAATGCTCTTCAAGCTTCGCCCACGCGTGAGGATTCTTGAAGAACGCGCGCCATTCTGTGGCAATCGGGCGCAACGCTTCCCAAACCACCCATTGTTCTCCCGAGTTCTCGAAAAAGAACTCTTCGTCGATCAGTCCGCGGCTGACGATGTTCGCGACCATCTCCCAATAGCTTGCTACCATTCGCAGATAGCCATTTTCCTTCGAGCCGGGAGGGGCGATCTTCATCATGTCCTCGGCGCTCTTCGGATGAAAATCTTTCAAATACCACGCGCGCGCCTCCCGCATTACTGGCTCGCGCCGCAATTCGTACAAATGCAACATCAAATTCACTTGCTCGTGAGTCACTTCGGCCATATTCGCCTCCTCAATTTTTTCCGCTGTTCTGCGGAGTTGGATTGGGTTCCGGGCCCAAAAGGGTAACGCGGTGCGCGCTAATCAATTTGACTCCGGCGCGATCCATCTCGAGAAGAATCCTCCGTCGCAGTTCGCGCGCTACCTCGTCGTTTCGGTTCGGCGCGCTCTTGAATTGCACGCGCAGAGTCGTTCCCGTAAGTCCCAGCGATTCCACGCCGAGCACGCGCGGCCCATCGACCAGCAGCGGCGCCCATGACGGATCTTCTCGGATGTCAGCAGCGCACTTGTCTAGCAACGCGAGCACTCCAGGCACTTTTTCTTCACTTGGGATCGTCACATCAAGAAAATGTTGCGACCAATCGCGGCTGAGATTCGCGACTTGTCCGACTTGCCCATTCGGAATCGTCACCAACGCACCCTGAGGGTTGCGCAACACGGTTCGTCGCAGCGTGATGTGCTCCACGCGGCCCGTTTCACTGTTTAGTTTGATGGTGTCGCCCACGCTGTACTGATCCTCAAAAATAATGAAAAACCCGTTGATCACGTCGCGCACCAGATATTGTCCGCCAAAGCCCAGCGCCAGGCTCGAGAGTCCGGCGGCGGCGGCCACGGGAGTCTCATGAAATCCGAACTCCGGTAGGATCATCAGCACAGCGCCAAGGATGATCACTGCCGTTGCCACGCTGTAAAGAACGCCAGCAATGGTGCGCGTTTGCTCTTCTCTGGCTTGTGCGGAGCGAGTATCCGCCCGCGCCACGACGATCATATGCGCCGTGTACGCCTTCAGTAGCCGGTTGACCAGGAAGGCGCCAATGGCGATGACTACGACGCGAACCTTCGGCGCTTCCGCATTCTGGGGCAACCCAAAACTCGGGAGCATCACCCAGATCGCCGCGATGACCACGACCACAATGCCCGCACTGAACAGAACGCCAGCAATCGTTCGCTCTTGCTCCTCGAGCGCCGTGTCCCCTGCGCTTTGAGTTTTCGCGCGATGCACCATCTGCGAGGTCAACAGCCTCAGCAGCCAAATCAGCAGCAGCGCCGCACCCGTCACAATCAGTGCGCGGAGTCCCGTGCCCTTCGTAAAGCTCAACGTATTGGCGAGGAACTGCGTCATATATAATTGGAGAGAGGCGATTATATCACCCGGATTCACGGAGTGTTTTTCGAGGATTTATTCGCTGGGAGGTGAGGCAAATGGACTCAAGAAGACGCACGTTCTTGGCCACTTTCGTTCCTGGAGTTGCTGTCATCGGTGTCGGCATGGTGGCGCCTCCAGTAGCCTTGCGCGCCGGTCAAAGTGCCAGTCGGCCTCAGCAACAATCTGCTGTTCCTCCTGCTTCGCCGGATCACCCGCTCATTCCGCCAGCGGCAATGCCACCCACCACCGCCCAGCTGCGGCAGAATCAGCGCGATATTCGCAAGGATGTTGATCAACTATTCTCGCTAGCGCAGGAACTGAAGAATCTCGCGGACAAAAATGACGCAGCCACGGAGCTGTCCGTGAATTTGCTTCAGAAGACCGAGGAGATCGAAAAGCTTGCCAAGAAGATTCACGATCTCGCGCGCGACTGAAACGCGGCTCGAGGCTAGGCGGATTTCGTTGGCGTTAAATCCTTCCCGTGTCTTTATTCTACGTCTGTGACGGGGTAGAATCGCTCAGGGTGCCGCGCGAATGTCTTCGGCTCCCTTACGCGCCCGTAGCTCAGATGGATAGAGCACTAGCCTCCGGAGCTAGGGGTCGGGGGTTCGAATCCCTCCGGGCGCGCCATCCTTCATTTTTCGCTTGCCGAAAGATCAGGTCGAAGGGTTTTCTGTAAGTGGGATAGACACTTGCGGAGTCTATCGCGCAGTTCGAAAGCACCATTTTGAGCAGTTTCGCTTTTTCGGTCGATTCTTGCTTAAGATAAAGAAAGTACGCCTTGTTTGCGAGTTCTAAAGTCCTCATAGCATCGAGCATTCTTTCCGGTTGCGGTTGCTCCAAATTCTGTAATGCAAGTGATACTTGCTGCTCTTCGCTCATCCATTCAGCGGATTTGCGATTCCAGAAGTCTTCAGTGATTTTGCCGTCCAGCTTGTCCAGGTACGCTTGATCCAGCCGGTGACGCAATGCACTCAGTCTCGTCTGTAATCGTTCGGCCTGCTCCTTCCGAATCGCTTCTGCGCGGCCTTTGTCGGTGAGCAGAGACTTTTCTAGTTGCGAGAGAACATCATCCGGTATGTGAATGTCTCGGAGCGTGACAGCGAGTCGGTCACCTAGCTCCTCTTCTCGGAAGTAGGGCAACTCGCATTTGCCGCGATAGCCGGTGCAGCGGTAATAGGTGTAGCGGTTTTTCTTCCGCTCCGCCGTTACCGCGCAATTGTCGTAGGCGCAATGCAGCAAGCCGGAAAATGCGAATTCGTGTTTGCGACTCTTGTTGGATTTGTTGTGCCCGCGAAAGACAGCTTGTACTTGCTCAAACAGGTCTGCGCTAATAAGCGGAGTTTGCGTCCCGCTGTAGAGCTTGTCTTCCCAGATGAATTGACCCTTGTAGAAGGGATTCTTAAGCAGGCGAGCGAGATATCCTTGCGCTAAAACCTGCCCAAACTCGTCCCTGATTACTCGGCGCACATGCAGCAAGGAATGCTGGCCCGAAGCATAGAGTTCGAACATCCTTTTCGCAATAGGCGCTTTCTGTGGGTCTACTTCAATCGTGTGTTCGAGCTTGTTGTTGAGATAGCCCAGCGGCGGGCGGCTGGGATAAATTCCTTGTTCGGCCTTCTCGCGCATTCCTTTTTTCACTTCTTCCCGCAAGTTTTCGATGTAATTCCGGGCAATCACCACCTGGATGCCGTGTATGAGTTTGGCTTGGGACTTCGCGTCTTTGCTAATGATTTGGCCTTCTTTCGGCAGATGAATCTCGACTTCCAAGTCCTCCAACGTTACACAGTCCCGGAAGTTCCGATATAAGCGATCCGTCTTTTCGACAATCACGGAACGACAAGAAGGAGTTTGCTCAAGGAAACGAATCATCTCTCCGAATTGTTTCCTGCCGGTCACTTTTGCGGTTTCCACATCCACGAATTCGCGCACAATCGTGAATCCGTTCTTCTGCGCATATTCTCGGAGGAGTTTTAGCTGTGCGGGGATGGAATACCCTTCCCGTTCCTGGTCTTTACTCGATACGCGGGCATAAAGGACAACGGTTTTCATGGTCTTTTTCTCCGGTATTCGGGGTTCACCTTGCCTGCATGCCTGTTGTCTGTCAACCGCTTTGAGTTCAAGGTCTGATTTTAGATGGGGAGTCTTGAGGAGGCTTTTTTGCATCTGCGTTTTGCTGCTCATCCCAGCGGGCCAAGAGATCGAAAAACGCTACCAGCGCTGCAACCCCTTCTGCATCCAGTTGCCTAGAATCCCAGCGTTCGATTGCCAATTCTGGCAGCGTTTCGCTTTGTTTTGTGTCCAGCATGGGGCCAGCCATTCATCTCGGTCGAAACCTTGGCTGGCTTGTCCCATGTGGGGATGCGCTGGCAGTCGGTTTCGAGTTACTGGCTTTCGCCTTCCTGTGCTTCAATGGGTTTATTTAGCAAGAGTTTCCCTTGTTTGGTTTGGATGAGCATGTAGTCTTTCGTTCCACACGGCCCCTCAAACCGGATTCGCAGAGGCAAATCCTCGGGCTTCAATTGAGATATTCTAACTTTCTGCACCGGGTACTCCTTCGACAGCGGGTTTCAATGCAGAATTACGACTTTGTAGGATCAAGAGCACCCCGGCAATCACGGCGAAGATAGCCATCCAGCCTAAAAACGTAATTTTCATTGTTTCTCCTTCTGAGGCTTTGCCGCCCCGTCACAGCCTTCTTCCGGGCAGCGATAGCCTATGAATCTGCCGTCAAACCAACTCGTAGCAATTAAGTCGGGGCTGACCCAAAATGATTTTCGGCACTTGGGACACTGCAACTTGTAACGGCCTTCGAGTTCGGCCAGCCGTTCCCAGATATTCTGAAAGTCCGCTCGCTCGACCAACTCGTGGAATCTACGGATGCCCGCCTCGACTCGAATGAACAGTTGCACACCACAGCGATTGCAGACTACATAGGGTTTGTTGCGCTTATTGGTGCGCACGTCGAGTCCTTCGCCACAGACCGGGCAAGGGAAGTGACCTTCCATCGGTTTGTCAAAGAGCGTCATCGCATCACTATAGTTAACGGAATATCGCTAAAGAATAATGTACGATGTCTCGCTTGTCAAGGCAAGGAATGGCTTGCAGAAGTTAACACGCTAACGTATCCTGTTGGCATGAATACCAAAGGCTTTGGCCCCTATCTGCGCGGGCTGCGCCGTCACCGAGGGCTCTCCCTAAAGCAAGTCGAGCGCGAAGCGGGAGTCTCGAATGCCTATCTTTCGCAGATCGAACGCGACCTGCGCAAGCCGCCCCACCCGGACATTCTCAACCGACTGGCCAAAGTCTATGATGTGCCGTCCAGTGACTTGCTGATTGCCGCTGGATATGTCCAGAACTTGGCCGAGAAAGACATCACACGGGAAAAAATCGATCAGGCTTTCGAGCATGTCATCCATCATCCCAAGTTCCGCCACGGAACCCGGCTTAAAGGGTCCGCTCTGAGCCTCGATGCCAAACGGTTTATCGTTGAGATGTATGAGAAAATGAGGGACGAAAAGCTGCTCTAATCGGACAAGTTATGGATGCTCTTGCAACCACCACAGAAACGAAAAACATAGCTGACTTCTGTGCGGATGTTGTGCTCCGCCATAGGGAAAACTGGCCTCCGAGTGAAGACGCTCTGGCACAGGAATTCGTAGAAAAGTTCCTGCCGGAACTGCCTTCCAGCCCGAAGCGAATAACCGAAATTGCAGACCGTTTAGGAATTAAGACTTCGCTCAGGGTTCTGCCCGATGGAATGCACGGCTTCAACTGCTCAACTGAAGAGGAAACCGTCATCCTTCTAAGCGAACAGGAGGCCTTTCCAGGCAGCCGGGAGCACACGTTTTTCCATGAATTGCGCGAGATTATGGAATACGACTTCCGCGATCAAGGCTGGGCCACGATGCGGGGATCGGACGCGGAGAAACGGGCCGAGCAATTCGCCACATGGATGCGGATGACCCTTTTCGCGAAAGACTTCGGCCATCTGATTGAGCAGGCACAGGGTGTGAAGGAAACTTGGAAACGCTGGCTGGCTTTCGCGGGTGTAGTCGTTTTGTTTCTGGGAGTGGGTTTAGGTTATGCCCTTCTGCCTTACTTCGAAGAGAATTTCCCTCGAACTAGATAGCTTCCTCGACGTTTGATCCCGTATTGTTTCTGTTGTTTCTTTGAGCAGTTCCGTTTGTTTTGGTTCTTAAGGTTTTGCTTGTCATTAAATCCCTGCGGTCTCAGAACACCCACCCAGCCCGTAACGTAATATTACGTTACGTAATGTAATGCCAGACGACGGGTGCAAGGCTTCTGTAGTGCTCCCTTCAAAACTAGACAGTCAGGGCCTCGTTTTTTAGGTCAACTGCAAAGCTCAAGAAGGCCTCGTGCGGAGTGCGATTTCGGACTCCGCGATGAGGCCGGTCGTGATTGTACTCCTCGATCCAGCGACCGATATTGATTCGTGCTTCTTCCAAGCTGCGATACTCCGCCGTCCAGACTTCCTCTTCCTTCAAGCTGCGATGGAACCGCTCGATGTAG
>DATFQU010000189.1:0-5617 GCA_035264005.1 Candidatus Acidiferrales bacterium | reverse complement strand
TGAAGGAATTGATTGCGCACGCTGCCGATTGGAAGGAAAAGGATGCGGTTGGGCTGGTTGTCTTTCAAAAAGTGCCGCTGACGGGATTGCCGACGGCGCTGCCTCCGGAGATTGTTGCGGGCACGGACGAAACGGGGAATTCGATTGCGCGGTATTTGGGCGAGAAGGCGGTAGGTGCGGACGGGCTCGAGCGGCAGGGAGTTTTTGTCGCGGACCGCTATGGCGAGCTTTATGCGAAATGGATTGTGGAGAAGGATGGCGAACTGCCGCGAGTCACTGAGATTTTGAAGGCGCTGGAACAGATTGAAATTGCCTGCGAGGAATGCCAGCCCACGACATGGGCGATGGACGGCTGAGGTTTTACCTACCTAGCTGAAAAATCACTGTGATGGTCGTATCGACAGCCACTGGCTGTCCATTGAGCGTGACCGGATTGTAGCGCCATTGGCTTACTGCATTTATTGCAGCTTGCGCTAGGAGATTCGGTCCCTGAACGACCCGGAGACTGCACACCGCCCCATTCGCGCCGATTATCGCGTGAAGGATGACTGTCCCTTGGACCCCTTGTTCCTTTGCCTCGAACGGATATGCGGGAGGCACTGAGCGAATTAGTTTTGCGGCCATAACGTTGCCGGGTAGCTTTGAGGTTTGCCCGTTGTTGTTCTGGCCTCGTGACTGTGCACGAGCGGCTTCTTTCCTGTCGGGATTTAGAGCAAAGCTGCCGATATACCGAAAGGCGCCATCGACATAGGCAAAGTAGTGAAGCAGGCCGGCCATCGGTCCGTGGAAGAAGTGCACGTCATAAAGCGGCTGCGGGCTCGTTCGGTGTTGCAGAACTTGATATTCCTCCACAGACGCCGTTGGGTCGCAGGAATCCGAAAAACGCACCACCTTGGGATCTGTAAAGTGCTTTGCTCGCAGCTGGCTTAGGATGTCCGGGAACGAAAGAGGCAATTCCATTTGCGTCCGATCATACGAGGCTGCAAGTTCCTGGCCCATTCCGTCGCCAAACGTGGCGGTGAACCAGGCGGCGGGATTGGGGAGGACCAATGATTGAACGTATACGGCCAAATCTTGGCGTTTCCGTCTTTCTGCAGTTTCAGCATGTCTTTGATTAGTTTTTCGAGGCCGGCGGGGGAGTTGGGATAGGACGGGATCGACACGGCTGATGGTGCGTTCGGGCTGGTCTGGGCGTGCTGCTGAGGCGCTGATGCCTGTGCTGTGGCGCTGGAGGACGTTTGCGCAGCCACAGGCACAGCGCAGATGAGAAAAGCGGCGCAGGCAGAGCAAACCAACGATGCTCGTTTGAGGATTGCGACGCCGTGAATGCCCGTGATCAAGAGCGGTTCACCGTCCAGGGCCATAACTATACTGGAACGGATAGACGGTTGACTGTGCTTTGCCATCGACGGTAAGCGGCGTGAATTTCCATTTTTTCACGGCGTTAATGGTCGCCTCGACATAGGGGCAAGTGCCTTGAATCACGTGGAGGCCGCTCACGCTGCCGTCGGCTTCCACCGTGCCCCACAGCTTGACCATGTCGCTATTGTTGGGGCGGGCGGCGTTAAAATTCATTGGGTAAACCGGCGGCACCTCATGAATCAACTTTGGCCATTGGATGTTTTCGCCTAGGACGCGATTGTCCGGCTGCTTGATTTGCAAATTGCCGAGGTAGCGAAAACCGCCGTCGATATAAGCAAACGGAAACAACCAGCGGAAATTCGTCCCCTTTACGAAGCGGACCTCATAGAGCGGAACGGCTTGCTCCGCGCGCGCGGCGAGAATTGGATATTCCATCTCGTTGGCGTCGGACTCGCACGAACTGCGGAAGCGCCGCACGTCGACCGTGTCATATTTCAGGCCCGTTTCCGTTTGCAGAGCTTGATTGAAAAATGAAGCGATGTACTGCTGGACTTGCTGATATTCCTCCGCGAATTGCGTGCCTTGCTGGTCGCCAAACACCGAGGGGAACCAGGAATCAGCGTTGGGAATCACCAGGGCTTGAAAGAAGGGCTGCAGATCTTCTGTTTTTCCATGCTGCGAGATTTCGAGCATCTGTTTCATCATTTTGGTCAGGCCGCCGGCGGACTCCGAGTAAGAGGGAATCGAAACCGACGGGGCTGAGCCTCCCGGTTGCGATGCGGACGCTGTCCCTGCCGGCAAGTGAAACTGAACCGTGAGGGTCGTATCGACCGTCACTGGCTGGCCACTCAGCAAAACCGGGGCGAATTTCCATTGGCGCACAGCTGCTTCGGCCGCTGCGACGAGCACAGGATTTCCGCTCGTTGCGTCGGTCGATTGGACGTTCCCGTCCGGGCCAATAATGGTGTGCAGTTCGACGGAGCCTTCCAATCGCTGCGACAAAGCTTCCGGCGGATAAACCGGGGGAACACGATGGACGATGTGGGCTTCTTCCACCTCTCCGCCGAGGCGAACCCGCCTGGGCATTTCAGAGGGCACTGCGGCGCTTCCGGCTGAAGAAGCGGACAGGCGCAGGTCGGCGAGAGGTCCCAGATAGCGGAAGGCGCCCGCGTTGTAGACGAAATAAGCCCATCGCATATTTGCGCCATTTGCCGACTGGAAGACGACCACATACAGGGTTTGCGGCTGTTTGAGGAGTCCCAGAAAGTAATTGTCTTTGTCTGTTGCGCCCCGATCACCTGGATGTTCGAAGCTCAAGGCGGTGACCTCGTTCATCTCCGATGCAACCGCGCGGGCGATATCTCCTGAGATTTGAAAGCTTCGGGCTGCGGACCAAGCGTCGTAAAACATGTTTAGTTGCGGGCCGTTGACGTCGCCAAAAGCGCTTGAGAACCATGAAGCACCGTCTGGCAGCGCCAGCGATTGCAAGTACGGTTCAAGCGATTTGTAGCCGCCAGTCCGTTGGGCAGTCATCATGTCACCCACAAGTTTTTGTAATCCGTCGGTGGAGTTGGGGTAGGACGATACGGTGTCCTGTGCGGGCAAAGATTTGGCGATTATGGGCGCTGCGATGACAGAAAAGCAAAAGAGCAACGTCAAAACCATTCTGGGCTTCATGGTTCTGCACCTCGCCTAGGGGCCTGAAGTCTTTCGATGCGAAGTACTTTACGATTTTGCAAACCGGAGGGCAACAGGTTTGAACAGGGCGCGTGCTAGGAGGCGGAGCCAGCGCCAGCGCCTACGGAGGATTCAATGGCATCGGCGATGGAGGTGCAGCAATTGTCCACGTCGGATTGCTCTTCCGCTTCGACCATGACGCGGGCGAGCGGTTCGGTTCCGGAGTAACGGACGACGATGCGGCCGGAGGCACCGAGTTTTTTCTCTGCTTCGCCGATGGCGTGTGCGACGAGAGGCAGAGATGCCAGGTCGGGTTTTGAAGGGACGCGAACGTTTACGATTTTCTGCGGGTAAACCTTGAAATCTTCAAGGAGCGTGTCGAGTTTTCCAGCTACGGAGACTAGAGAAGCCATTTTGACGGCGGTGAGCATGCCGTCGCCGGTCGTGGAGTCATCGAGAAAGATAATGTGGCCGGACTGCTCGCCGCCAAGATTTGCGTCGATTTCGAGTAGCTTTTGGAGGACATAGCGGTCGCCCACCGGAACACGTTCGAGTTTCAAGTCTTCGCGCTGGAGAGCGCGTTCGAGGCCGAGATTTGACATCGATGTGCCGACGATCGTGTCGCCCTTGAGTTTCTTCGTGCGTTTCATGTAACGGCCAGCCGCGAAAAGCACGCCATCGCCGTCAACGTAGCGGCCGCTCGAAGTGGAAAAGACGGCGCGGTCAGCGTCGCCATCGAAGGCCACCCCGACATCGGCGCCGGAAAGAGCGGTTTTTTCCTGCATTTTCTGCGGATAAAGGGAGCCGCAACTTGCGTTGATGTTCTTGCCGTCGGGACTGTCGAAGATAGCGATGACCTCAGCTCCAAGCGAGCGGAACAGTTCGGGAGCGAGGGCGCTCGCGGCCCCGTTGGCGCAGTCGAGGACGATTTTCATGCCGGACAGGTCGCTGCTGCGGAACAACTTCTGTCGCAAGGAAGAAAGATAGTCATTGTGGAGCGGCGAAGTCGGCGGCAGGCCGTCGTTGCTGATTTGCGGCAGGGGTGAATTTGCGTTTTGAGCGGCGAGAATGCGCGATTCGATTTCGGCTTCGACCGAGTCTGGGAATTTCATGCCTCGGGAAGAAACGAGTTTGACTCCATTGTCGTGATAGGGATTGTGGGATGCGGAAATGACCACGCCGCCGGCAAAGTCCTCCATGTGAACCAGCCAGGCCACGCCCGGCGTAGAGATAATTCCGGCAGAGACAGGTTCAACGCCGGAAGCGCGCAGGCCCTGCGCGATCAGGCCGCCCAGCAGTGGACCCGACTCACGCGTGTCCATTCCGATGAGGGCACGCGGGGATTTGGCACCGTCGCGATGCTGGGCCAAGTATTCGCCAAGAGCGACACCGGTGCGAAACAGCGTCGCGTCATCAAGCGGGTACTTTCCGGGAACTCCGCGGATTCCATCCGTTCCGAACAGTTCTTTGGGCATCGGTTAGCGCGTGACCTGTAATTCAAGCGGGCTTGGGACACCAGTCTAGCACGCGATGGGAGCGCGGCTAAATGAGATTGAGGCGGCGAGGGCTGAAACAACAGCAGCGTCTGCGGGCTGTGAGGAGACGCACGGATACGTGGCCCTATTGCTTGGGATGGTTGGGAAGAGTACGAATGAAATGCACAAGATGCCACGACTGCTCTTCGGTGTTGAATTTTTCGAAGCCGGGCATGCCGCTCAGACGAATACCATGCTGGACAATCCAGAAAAGTTCGATGTTTGACCATTTCTGAACTTCCGGCGAGCCCAAGTCAGGAACACGCGGATACATCGACTGGCCGATGTGGGTCGGAGAACGGCCGTCTTTACCATGACACGCAGTGCATTCTACGCTGAAGACAATCGCGCCAGTGTCTGCGCTGGCATCCGAATAGGGGAGTTCGGTAACGTGCATTTTCGCGGCTTGATGCCCGACAATGATGTGCTTGCCCTTTGTAGCGAGAGCGGTTTCGAACTGACCAGGCTCATCGAGTGCGCTGATGCTGGCGCGATAAAAAGCGAAGCCAGCGCTGAGAATAATCAGGATCACGATGCCCACAATCCACAGCGAGACGCTTCGTTTGCTCATGTTCGCTCCGCGTTTGTCGATGTCTGTCTGTTAAATCAGGCGCTCGGATATAAGGTGCGCAGGCGCTCATAGAGCCTTGCGCTCACCGCTAAAGGAGCCTCAAACGGAGCGGCGTCAGAAACGATTTGAAGCGTGCGGCCAGTTGTGTCGAACAGAACCCAGCAACAGCGGCACCGTAAGATGTGATCTTCGAGCGTCCGCCGCAATTCTTGTGAGCCGTCGCCATCGAGATAACAACTCATGCTTTTCAATACTTCTTTGCATTCGAGCATTACTTGTCTCCATTGCTTCGCAATGCGCCGCCGAACCGTCCTGCGACCGACTGGCGAAGTATGACGCCCACTTGAACCAAGCGCGCCCGCAGGCCAGGGCGCTTTTCGAATTTGGCAGCTAGCTTCTCGCGAACCATAAGGCGAGCACGAAGCAGGCGCGACTTCAATGCGGCTGCGCCGATACCGAGAACCTCGGCGGC
>DATFQU010000188.1:0-3109 GCA_035264005.1 Candidatus Acidiferrales bacterium | reverse complement strand
CTGATCGCCGGGCGCATCGACCGCGGCATCGTGATTTGCGGCAGCGGCGTTGGTGCGTGCATCGCGGCGAATAAAATTCCGGGGATACGCGCCTGCATGTGCCACGATTCGTATTCCGCGCATCAAGGAGTACAGCACGACAACATGAACGTGCTGGTTTTGGGCGCACGCGTCATCGGGCCGATGCTGGCTCAGGAGTTGGTCAACAATTTCCTTGGCGCAAATTATTGGGGCCATGAAAAAGGCCAGGAACGCCTGCAGCGCAGAGTTGATAAAATAGAAGCAATCGAGAAAAAGTACAGTTTACCGGCGCGGGCCGGGAAGGAGCATGCGTGATGGGAACGCAAACGATTCGAAACCAGGAAAGCACGAAAACGGCGAACCCGCTGAAAGAACTAAACAAGCTTGGGCAATCCGTCTGGCTCGATTACATCCGAAGAAACTTGCTGACGAGCGGCGAGTTGCGGCGGCTGATTGACGAAGATGGATTGAGTGGAATGACCTCGAATCCGTCGATTTTTGAAAAGGCCATCACCGGCAGCACCGATTATACCGATTTCCTAAAATCGCTCGACTCGCGTCCGGAGCTCAACGCGACGCAACGCTTCGAGTTGCTCGCGATTCGCGACATTCAGGACGCGGCGGATATTTTGCGGCCAGTTTATGAGAAAACGAAGCGTGCTGACGGCTACGTAAGTATGGAAGTGTCGCCGCTCCTCGGACGCGACACGAATGGCTCGATCGTTGAAGCGCGTCGCCTGTGGAAGGAACTCAAGCGCGACAACGTGATGATCAAAATCCCGGGAACGCCGGAGGGAGTTCCGGCGATTCTGCAGTGTCTGAGCGAAGGCATCAACATCAACATCACGCTGCTTTTCGCGCAGGAGAGGTACGAAAAAGTGGCCCAGGCTTACCTCACAGCCCTTGAAACGCTCGCGAAGAACGGCGGCGACCTCAGCAAGATTTCAAGCGTGGCCAGCTTTTTCGTGAGCCGCATCGACACTTCCGTCGATAAGCAGGTGAACGACAAGCTGAAGGCGGCGACGAAGCCAGACGAGCGCGCGATGCTACAGAGCTTGCTTGGTAAAGTGGCCATCGCCAACGCGAAAATGGCCTATGCGCGCTATCAGGAGATTTTCAGCGGCCCGCGCTGGGAAGCCCTCGCGAAAAAGGGCGCACGGGTGCAGCGTTTGCTCTGGGCCAGCACTAGCACAAAGAGCCCGAATTATCGCGACGTCATGTACGTCGAGGAGTTGATCGGCCAGGACACAGTCGACACGATTCCGCCGGCGACGCTTGACGCGTTTCGCGAGCACGGCAAAGTACGCGCGAGCCTGACCGAAGATGTCGCGGCGGCGCGCGAAACCATGCAAACGCTCGCCAAAGCGGGCATTTCGATGAAGCAAGTCACCGACGACCTCGTCGACGACGGTGTGAAACTTTTCGTCGAGGCGTTTGAAAAGCTGATTGCGGCGGTGCAATCAACGATGAAGCAGGCGCCAAAGCCGAAAACCGACATGCAAACGTATTCGCTACCGCAGGGTTTTGACAACGAGGTAAAAAAAACTCTAGATGACTGGGCTAACGCCGGAAAAATGCGCCGGTTGTGGGCTCGCGACGCGACTCTCTGGACCAACACAGATGAATCGAAGTGGCTTGGCTGGTTGGGCGTCACCGAAGATCAGATGATGCAGGCAAATCAGCTTGTGCAGATCGGCAACGAACTGAAAGCGCAGAAATTCACTCACGCACTGCTGCTCGGCATGGGCGGCTCCAGCCTGTGCCCGGAAGTTCTGAGCAAAACCTTCGGTAAGATCAACGGCTATCCCGAACTTCACGTTTTGGATTCCACCGATCCTGCGGAAATCCGAACCGTTGAATCGAAAATCGACGTGAAGAAAACAGTTTTCATCGTGTCAAGCAAGTCGGGCACGACGCTCGAGCCAAACATTTTCAAGGAGTATTTTTTCGACCGCGCAAGCAAAGCTTCCGGCGCTGAGAATGCCGGCAAGCAGTTCATTGCCATTACTGATCCTGGCTCGAAGCTCGAGGAAGTTGCTGCAAAAGACAAATTCCGCCACGTCTTTCACGGGGTTCCGAGCATTGGCGGAAGGTACTCGGCGCTTTCCAACTTCGGCTTGGTGCCGGGTGCCATCATGGGTATGGACGTGCGCAAATTCCTCGACCGCACAGAAGAAATGGTGCAGGCATGCGCTTCTTCCGTTCCGGTAAAGGAGAATCCCGGTGCAGTGCTAGGCGCGATCCTCGGGACGCTCGCGCGAAACGGGCGCGACAAAGTGACGCTGATTACTTCGCCCGGCGTGCGCGATTTAGGCGCATGGCTTGAACAATTGCTCGCCGAGTCGACTGGAAAGCAAGGCAAGGGCCTGATTCCCGTCGATCGCGAGGAAATTGGTCCCCCGGACGTTTACGGAACTGACCGCGTGTTTGCGTACGTGCGTCTCGAGTCCGCGCCAGATAAAGATCAGGATGCTAAAGTAGCCGCGCTCGAAAAGGCAGGCCATCCAGTGGTCAGAATGTCGCTGAATGACCCGTACGACATCGGCCAGTCCTTTTTCCGCTGGGAAATTGCGACTGCAGTGGCAGGCTCAATCATTGGCATCAACGCGTTCAATCAGCCGGACGTCGAAGCAAGTAAGGTAGCGACACGGAATTTAACTGATCAATACGAAAAGACCGGTTCGCTTCCCGCCGAGCAGCCAATTCTGGAACAGAACGGCATCAAGCTTTTCGCGGACGAGAAAAACGCAGCGGCGCTCGTCGGCGTTGCGGGAAACGACAAATCGGTTGCTGCTTACGTGCGCGCTCATCTCGCGCGCATCAAAGCGGGAGATTATTTTGCGACGCTCGCCTATATCGAGATGAACCACGCTTACGAAGCAAGCTTGCAGAAGATTCGTCACGCGGTGCGCGACAAAAAACGCGTCGCGACGTGCCTCGGATTTGGTCCGCGATTCTTGCATTCGACCGGCCAGGCGTACAAGGGCGGGCCGAACAGCGGCGTGTTTTTGCAAATCACGTGCGATGATGCTGCGGACCTGCCAGTGCCTGGGCAGAAATATACGTTCGGCGTCGTCAAAGCCGCGCA
>DATFQU010000187.1:0-3000 GCA_035264005.1 Candidatus Acidiferrales bacterium | reverse complement strand
GAAATGGGCGATACCTGAGTGTCGATAGTTGCCACGCTTAGCTCCTGATTTTTGGCATCATGCGGGACCGGAAGAGGCCGCAAACATTCAGTATACTATGGGCGGGATAGATTACACATTTTGCCCTGAGGCGATTTGGTCGCGCGGTGTCGCCGCAACTTTCATTGCGCCTCCACGCGTTCCAGTTTATATTCCGCCCAGTGCGCAATCCGTTCGTTCAATATCTGATCGGCACCGGAATCTTCAGCGTCGGATTGATGATTCTTCTTTCTTCCGCGGAAATCGCCCACAGCCTTGGCCGCTTCTGGGACCGCTGGACCGGCAAGCTGCCTCGCAACCGTGTCCTCCGTGCCGCCGACGCCGAATCTGCTCCGCCGTTTTACCGCACGCGCCTAATCATCTGGCGCGCTCTCGGCATTCTCATCGTCGCCGACGGCCTCATCTGGCTCGCCCTCGCCACGGCCGAGGTCTTTCATCTTCTCCCCCGCTCGCACTGATGTTTCCCTGACGATGGGATTCAATGCCACAAGTATCCCTCATTACGAGTTTTCATCACCCGTTCATCTCATTGTAATGGGCCGCGTATTGCAATGCGCGGTCGAGGTCTATGCAGAATTTGACCGCGTAAGAACAACTAACTGAGGAACCCATGAAACCGAATCACCGACTGGCACCCGCCATGATCTTTGTGGCAATAATTTTTCTTATTTTCGGTCTGGCCCCAAGCCGTATGGCGGCGCAGGAGCAAGCACAAGACCAGGAAACCGTCACGCCGATAAAGCCGCCGGCAACACCGTTGCCCGAGGAAGCCTCGTCCGCTGGCGTAACGAAATTCACCTTCTTCGCCTACGGAGACACCCGCTCACGTCTTGATGGAACCGAAATTCAATACGACCATTCGCTCATCGTCGATTCGATGGTCAAGCAGATCAAGCAACTCCAGAACACCGACTATCCCGTGCGTTTCATTTTGCAGTCCGGAGATGCCGTCGCACACGGACAGAACGTCAAAGAGTGGAACGTCAGCTTCGTTCCGTTGATCGATCGTTTGACGCAAGAAGGAGACGTCCCGTATTTTCTCGCGCCGGGAAATCACGACGTATCCAGTGCGGAGACCGCGGATGCGGCGAAACGCCAAATTCCGCTCAAGAACTACCTCGCAGCCGTCTCCGCGCTCATTCCGCCCGATGGCTCACCTCACCGCATGTCGGGCTATCCCACATACTCCTTCGCCTACGGCAATACGTACGTCATCGCGCTTGACGCCGACATTGCCAGCGACGAAAAGCAGTTCCAATGGGTCAAGAGCCAACTCGAAGGCCTCGACGCAACGAGGTACGTGAACATCATTGTTTTTTGCCATCAGGCGCCGTTTTCCTCGGGACCTCACGGCGGCCCGAAAGTCGAAGAGCCCACCGTCGCCCTGCGCGCTATGTACATGCCACTTTTTCAACAGCACCACGTTCGCATCGTCTTTTCAGGACACGAGCATTTGTTTGAGCACTGGGTCGAGCACTACACCGACGCGAGCGGCACGCATCGTATGGATCTGGTTGTCTCAGGAGGCGGCGGCGCGCCTCTCTATGGCTACAGCGGCGAGCCCAATCTCGACGACTACCTCAAAGCCAACACAGCCAGCAAGGTGACGCTCGAGCACCTCGTGAAACCCGGCGTCGAGCGTGGCTCCACTCCATTCCACTACCTGATCGTCCGCGTCGACGGCCAGAATTTTGACATGCAAGTCGTCGGCGTCGACTGGGGGGCGGATTTCCAGCCCTACCGCAGCAACAAAGTCTCTCTTCAGGACCAGTAAAGTTAAACGCGGCCTCCCGTTGGCGAACTCCAGCAGGAACATTTGCGTCCGCTAAGGTGTCTCAATTCTGAATAAAATCGGCGTTTATTAAGAGGCTACGGCGGATTCCAAATCGTCGCCAAAAGAACGCAAGGGCGTAGTGTAATCGGAGCAGGGCTTCCGCCAGATACCGTCGATTCTCAGGAGAAGAATATGCATTCGCGCCTGATGGTGTTTTTTCTTGTGTTTGCGACCGGACACGCGGTATGCGCGCAGAGCCAGCCCAAGCGCGCAGCTCTGGAATCGGCGAGTTTGAAATCAACGATGGCCCAAGCGTCCGGCGCAAACGACCAGGACGCGTCCAGCACGCCGGAGCAACTGCCTGTGCGAAGCGTCGTGCTGTACAAGAGCGGCGTGGGATTTTTTCAGCACGTTGGGCAGATAAGCGGCGACGAGGCGGTGCGTATCGATTTCACAAGCGGGCAATTGAACGACGTGCTTGGCTCACTCACGGTGCTGGACCTGAACGGCGGCCGCATCACGGGAATTGATTACAACTCGGAAGCGCCGTTCAGCCAGCGGCTTCGTACGCTTGGATTACCGCTGGAAGAGAATACGGATCTGGGAAACTTCTTGCAGGCGCTGCGAGGGACGCGAGTGGAAATTCGCAACGGAAACAATTCCGTCGCTGGACGCCTATTGAGCGTCGAACAGAAAACGCAAACGGTTGACCGCGCTTCGGAGCAAGTGGAACTGGCAACACTAGTGAGCGACGCGGGAGAAGTGCACACCGTCGAAGTCACGCCCGCGGTGCAGGTGCTGATCCAGGACCCGGAGGCGAAAAATGATGTAGGCCGGTATTTGTCGCTCCTTGCGTCGCTGCATCAGCAGGAACTACGGCGAATGACAATTTCGACAGCGGGGACGGGTGAGCGAGGGCTCTACGTCAGCTATGTGAGTGAAGTGCCGCTCTGGAAGACCACTTATCGGATTGTGCTGCCAACGAAGCCGGGCGAACAGCCGCTCCTGCAGGGCTGGGCCATCGTCGACAACACAACGGGCGAGGATTGGAACAGCGTGGAGCTGTCGCTCGTGGCGGGCGCGCCGGACTCGTTCATTCAGCAGCTTTCGCAGCCGTACTATGCGCGACGGCCAGTTGTACCCCTGCCTCAGGCCGTGGAATTAACACCGCAGACGCATGAGAGCGC
>DATFQU010000186.1:0-11180 GCA_035264005.1 Candidatus Acidiferrales bacterium | reverse complement strand
TTTAACCAGCCCGCTCCGTCGCTGACCGGCACAAGCTTTCCGGCGACCATCGCGCTGGGGGACGGCACATTTTTCAACAACGCGGGACCGAATCCGTGCGTGAATCCGCCGCTGGGCCAGGGTTTCGACGTGCTGATCGGCGGCGAGAACTGCGCTCTTCCGAAGGGCCACGCGACAACGGACTTTGAGGTTTCAGACAACTTCTCGAAGGTGTCCGGAGCGAATACATTCAAGATCGGCGGGGACTTCCGGAGGCTCGACAGCAGCGATCACAACTTTGGAACGCTGCAAAACGGACTGCTGACCATAAACTCGATCAACGACTTTTTCGCGGGCGGCGAGACGGGAGATTCGCTCTCGCAGTCGTTCCCAACGTCACTGGACGAACCGATCGCGTATTACACTGCCGGGGGGTACATCGAGGACGACTGGCGATACAGCCGGAAGCTGAGCCTGACGTTCGCGTTCCGAGTGGAGCACGATTCGAATTTCATCTGCCGGCATTTGTGCTTTGCCGAACTTGCAGGACAATTCAACGACATCGCCGATGGGACGAATCAAGCACAGCTGGAAAATATTCCGTACAACCAGGCGATCAAGATCAACCAACTGCAGGCACTGCCGGAGCTTCAAAATATCCTATACGAACCGCGCATCGGTTTTGCGTGGCAACCCTTCGGGAATTCCAGCAATACGGTGGTGCGCGGAGGAGCGGGAATCTTCTACAACCAGCTTCCGGAGCAGCTCGTAAACTCTCTCGCGCAAAACCCTCCACTGGATGCGACATTCGTAAGCAAGGACAACTTTGCGGTTTCGATCGCGGGCGCAAATAACGAGCCGAGCATCTTTATCGATTCGGCTGCCGCGAACGCAGCGTTTCAAAACGGTTTTTTCACGGGCCAAACGGTTTCGCAGATCGCAGCGGTTGACACGAGCTTCTTGAACACGCTGCCGAGCATCTTTACGACCCAGGCGCGCACACGAATCCCGGAATATGAAAAGTGGAGCCTGGAGTTGCAACACCAGTTCGGAACAGGCACTTCGGTGACGCTGGGCTACGTGGGAAACCACGGAGTGCATGAGCCGATTTTGAATAATTCGGCGAACGCGTTCGGAATTGCGGAGTTAGCATCGCTACCCAGTGCACCGGATCCAAGATTTGGGGAAGTAACAACGTTCTTCAGCGGCGCAAACTCGAACTACAACAGCGGGACGATCAGCGTGATCCACCGGTTCAATGCTTTCGGGCCGGGGATCATTGCAGGGAGCTACACATATAGCCGCGCGCTGGATGAGGTTTCGAACGGCGGCTTTGCGACATTCTCTCCGACGAGTCTGCTGAATCCGACAGATCCGATGAATACGCAAGGGAACTACGGGCCAGCAGATTACGACGTGCCGCAGACGGCGAATGTGAACGCTGTTTGGGACTTGCCGTTCCGGAAGCTCTTTGGGAAGCGCGGATCGTCCTATTTGCTGGATGGGTGGCAGCTTTCCGGTGCGTTCGTTGCGCATTCGGGATTCCCGTACAGCGTAGTGGACCCGTCGGCTTTTGGAGGGTTGACGGCGACGGTTACGGACAATTATTTTTCGCAAGTGATTCCGCAATTTCAGAACAACGGGCCGAAAGGATGCCAAGTAACCGCATCTGGCCCGGGCTGCCTGGCGCCTCCGGGCACGCTGACGTGCAGCCAAACGGTGGCGACCGCGGCAGGGTGCGAATTCAACGTGGGCGGAGAAGGATTGTTTACAACCGGGGCGCGGAACCAGTTCCGCGGGCCGAGGTTCATGAACTTTGATGTGGCACTGATGAAAGCGACAAAACTTCCCTTCTGGGAGAGTGCGCGGCTGTCGCTGGGCGTGCAGGTGTATAACGTGCTGAACCATCCGAACTTTGGTTTGCCGGTGAACAATGCGGCGAGCGCGGAGTTCGGCGAGATTCTGAATACGGTGAGTTCACCGACGAGCATCTTTGGATCGTTCCTTGGTGGGGATGGATCGCCGAGGTTGTTGCAGCTCAAGGCGCAGTTCACGTTTTAGCAAAAACACAATGAGTTAGGCGGGCCGATAAAAGCGATCGGCCCCTACAAAGGCGAACGATGCAGTGTACGTCTAGATTAGAACTCCTCGTAGATCCCTCTTTCCTCTGACGGTTCATGTCGGAGCTAAAGCTCCCACCCCCTGAAAAACGATCGGCGTCTACAAAGACACTGTGGCGGCTTGCGGACGGCGGAAGACGCGATGCGCTGCATCGCACGGGCAGGGCAAGCCCTGCCCCTACAAAAGCAACCAGAAAGGTAAAAGCAGGCGGCGTAAAGCCGCGCCTACATTCTAGTCGGAAACTGCTCCGGCGAGGCGGGCAACGGCGGGCCATAAGAGCGATCGGCCCTACAAGGGCAAAAAAAGAGCGGGAGTCCGAAGTGGACTCCCGCTTTTTGTTTCAGGCTTAGGTTGATCAGAACTTGATGATCAGGCCGACGTTCATCTCGCCCTGATTCGCGTGATTCGTGGAAGCAACCTGGAAGCAGTTACCGAACGGATCGCATTGTACCGACTGGCCCGGAGTGGTACGGGTAGCCAGATACCGCATATCAAACCGAAAACCAGCGTGCGGCATGAAGTAATATTTGACGCCGCCGCCGATGTTGTAAGCAAACTTATTGTAGAAACCGAGATAGACACCATTCGGACTGTTGCTATCGATGTTGGTGAAGTGCGTGAAGCCCAGGCCGCCCGCGACGAAGGGCCGAAGCTTTTGATCACCACGGAACGTGTAGTCCGCGCCCCAAGTAAACGTACTCAACGTCGTATTGGTGATCGGCTGGCTCGGCGGAGGGGGTGCGCCGACGAACTGTTCTTCCAGGGTCGAGGGCTGATTCACCCACATGAACTCCGCCTGGAAACCCGGCCAGATCGAATAATCAATCATTGCACCGTAGTCATAGTTGCTGTCGATGAGCAGGTTTTGAACACCGGTGCCTGATGCGGCGACGTTGATTTTGCCGCCGAACTTGTAACCGCCGAACGGCGTGATTTCAAGCTTGGCCAAACCGGTGTCCTGATCTTGCGCCAAGGCGCATCCCGCGGCACAGGCAAAGACGAAGACGAGTACTAAGAATTTTCGAAAGAACATGCGCTTCTCCTCTGAGTTTGGAATGACTCGCCTCCCCAGGAAGCTTGCCTTCCGTTGATTGGATGGGCGACCGCACCCCACTGCCCACCGACAGAGCCCCGTGGGCTCAGATGGCCCCAGTACTAAGACTATCAGTCGCTTCCCATTAGACGACTGTTTTGTGACAGAAGTTGCTCTATGGATTTACCCAAGTGCCCATTCAGGATACCCCCCAGGGATGCAATCCTAACGCCGCCCCCTGGGTTTAACGGGGCTTTGTGCCCCGGATGAGCAGGGCGCCTTCACGGCGGAAGGCCGCGAGTTCCGCGGCGTCACGGAACCAGCGGCCGGTGTAGGTCTCCGGAGTAGGGGTGGGGTCGATAATACGGCTATGGGCGACCTCCGTGAATCCGGCGCCGCGGAAAAGCGCCGACCATTCGTCGCCGGAGAGCAGCTGCATTGGGATTGGAATGAGCTTGGCCCACTGATGGCAGTAAGGATTGTCGCGAAAGTAGTTGATGAGGATCCATGCTGAGCCGCCCAGGCGCAGAACGCGATAGATTTCGCGAATGCCCGCGGCAGGGTCAGGCCAGTAATAGGAAGATTCGACCGAGATGACCCTGTCGAAGGCAGCTGCGGGGCGCGGAATAGCGTCGACGCTGCCGACGATGAATTCGGCGTTGGGGACGTTTGCGGAATTGCGGCGGGCGTGGGCGAGCATTTCGTCGGAAAGATCCATGCCGACGGCGTGGCCTTGCGGAACGCGCGAAGCGAGTTCGCGGACGAGCCAGCCGCCACCGCAGCCGACGTCGAGAATTGATTCGGTGGGCGAGAATTGCATCATGGCGAGCATAGGATCGACGATGGGGCGATGCTCCTGTTCCATGCTTTCGCCCTTGCCGGCGTCGGCCCAGGTGTTGAATTCTTTGCGCAGCGTTTCGTTGGCGGCGGTTTGCGACATAGTTGAATTTCACCCCAGGGTTGGATTTTCTGACGCACCTGCAGCGGATCAGCAGGACAGAGACTGTGGTTCTCAGGCAGAACGTCTAAACGGGACGGCCGCACGCGGCGCAATAGCGCGCGCCTAGGATGCCCGCTGTGCCGCACTGGCTGCAATAATGGCCGGGCCCGGCGACGACCATCACGGGCATGCGCGTTTCCGCAGTGCACGCCCAGAACAGGGCAACGACCCAGCCGATGATGGTCCAGCCCAAGAAGAAATTAACGAGGAAGATGCCGGCGGCGTTGCGCTTGTTATGCCCCAGGATCGAGGGCAGGAAATACATCGCGATTCCTAGCGCGAAAAATAAGGGCATGAGCGTGCCTCCTTAACTCCGCTGTGCCGGGCACAGCGGGCATCTACAAAGAGCTACGTTACGGGGCCGTGAAAAGTTCCCTTACGCCGGGCGTCACTTCTCGACCTTGGCCAGGAGGCGGACGAATTTCTCCTGGCGCGCTTGCTGGTCCAATCCATCGTTGGCTTCGGCGAGCTGGGTCTGATTCATAGAGCAAAACTTGGGGCCGCACATGGAGCAGAACTTGGCTTCTTTGTAAAAATCGTCGGGCAAAGTTTCGTCGTGCATGGCACGCGCGGTTTCCGGGTCGAGGGACAATTCAAACTGCTTGTTCCAGTCGAAAAGGAAACGCGCATAGCTCAAAGCGTCGTCGCGGTCGCGAGCGCCGGGGCGGTGGCGGGCAACGTCGGCGGCATGCGCGGCAATTTTGTAAGCGATGACGCCCTGGCGTACGTCGTCGGCATTGGGAAGGCCGAGGTGTTCTTTGGGCGTGACGTAGCAAAGCATCGAAGCCCCGTGCCAGCCGATCATTGCCGCGCCAATTGCGCTGGTGATGTGGTCGTAACCGGGAGCGATGTCCGTGACGAGCGGGCCGAGCGTGTAGAAGGGCGCTTCGTGGCACAGCTCGTTTTCTTTTTTGACCTGAAGTTCGATCTGGTCCATCGGGATGTGGCCGGGGCCTTCGATCATGACTTGCACGCCGTGCTCCCAGGCTTTTTTTGTGAGATCGCCGAGGACTTTCAGTTCGGCGAATTGCGCTTCGTCACTTGCGTCAGCGAGCGAACCCGGACGCAAACCGTCTCCAAGCGAAAAGCTGACGTCGTGCTTTTTGAAGATCTTGCAGATTTCGTCGAAATGTTCGAAGAGAAAATTTTGCTTCTTGTGATGACTCATCCAGACGGCGAGGAGCGCGCCGCCGCGGCTGACGATTCCGGTGATGCGGTTGCGTACGAGCGGCAGAAATTCACGGAGCACGCCGGCGTGAATGGTCATGTAATCGACGCCCTGCTCGGCTTGTTCCTCGATGACTTCGAGCATGAGGTCGATCGTTAGGTCTTCGGTGCGGCGGACGCGGGAAAGGGCCTCGTAAATGGGAACTGTCCCGATGGGCACGGGGGAGGCATTGATGATGGCTTTGCGGATTGTGGGGATGTCGCCGCCGGTGGAGAGGTCCATGACGGTGTCTGAGCCGTAGTGAACGGAGCGGTGCAGCTTTTCGAGTTCTTCGTCGATGTTCGAAGTGGTGGCGGAATTTCCGATGTTGGCGTTGATCTTGCATTTGAACGCGACGCCGATGCCCATGGGTTCAAGATTGCGATGATTGATGTTGGCGGGAATGATGGCGCGGCCGCGGGCAACTTCGTCGCGGACAAGTTCGGGCGTACGTTTCTCGCGCTTGGCGACGTATTCCATCTCCTCGGTGATGAGGCCGAGGCGCGCGTAATGCATTTGAGATACGTTGCGATTTCCGTTCACGCCCGCGGTAGCGAGCCGCTTTTCGATCCATGCATCTCTTAGCGCCATGATTGTTCTCCCAATTTCAGAGCCGAGGAAAAGTCCCCGAATGATGACAGGCCCAGGCCAAAACGATTCCGCGATCATTATCGCATCGCGGCGGACTGGCGGCAATCTGCGGTGAAGATTTGTCTAGCGACGCGAGCGTTTTCGTTTGCGCCATTCGTCGGCGGTGATTTCCCATACTTCGCCGGGCAGGCGGCCGGAAACATAGTCGCGCACTTCGGTGGCGACAACGCGCATACCTTGCTTTTCGGAGATGCGGCGCGAAGGGAGGTTTTCGATGGCTTTAGGCACGCGAAGGACGGGAAATTTGAGCACGTCGAACCAGTAGTCGGTGACCGCATCGCATGCTTCCGACATGAGGCCGCGGCCTTGCCACGGAAGTCCCATCCAGAAGCCGCGGTTTTCGGATTCTCCTTTGATCAGGCTGATGAAGCCGATGACTTGAGCTGGCTCTGTTTTCAGGCGCAAAGTCCAGTGCCAGGCGTCACCGCGCTTGATGGCGGGGAGGGCCATATCGCGGATGTAATGCAGCGCGCCGTCGGGCGGATAGGGCCAAGGGACGGCGTTCCGCAGGTAACGGACGATCTCCCAGTGCGGGAAAAGAATTTGAATTTGGGGCGCGTCGGCAAGCGCGAGAGGACGGAGGAGGAGGCGCGGCGTTTCAAGCGTGGAGATTTTGCGGAGGCGCTTGAGCGAGCGCGGCTTTGCGAGGGTGCGGCGCCGCTTCTTGTTCGCTCTCTTGGTTTTTTTCTTGCGTGTCGTCACTTGGCTGCCGCTTGGACATTCGCTGTAGATAAGAGTTCGATCAGCTTTTGCGGTTCACTCACTGGCGGGTAGCAGGATGTGCCCACGCACACGAATGCCTGCGCGATGCTTGCGTCGAGATGAGGAATGGTTTCTCTGAGCGCAGGCGCGAGAGCATTCGTCTCCGCGATTTGCGGAGTGATGCGCAGAACAGTTTTGCCGAAGCGATACACGGAATTCGCGGCGGCTTCAAGGGCGGAGGAAATCACGGCACCGGCGCGGCCAGTGATCACGACTTGCGTCGAGTGGCGCGAAGGCAGCAGCGCCGCGAGGCCATATGTCCCCGCGAACATTCCGTACTGTGGAGCGACACCGGCGAAGGCCTCGAGGGTGCGTTCGGCCCAGTCGCGATACGTCGCATTACCGGTGAGAGCATAAAGACGACTGAGCACAATCGCGGCGGCGGAATTCGTCCCCGGCGTCGGCGAATCCTGAAAGGGCTTACGGCGCACGTCAAGGCCGCCGATCGGAGCTGCGTCGGAGGCGCAGTCGAAGAAGCCGCCGCGTTCCGCGTCACCGTATTTTTCGATGGCGAGTTGCATGGCGCGTTCGGCAAGAGAGAAATAGCGCGTGTCGAGTGTGGATTCGTAGGCGTCGAGGAGTGCGGCGGCCATGAAAATCTGGTCGTCGAGCATGCCTTCAATTTTTTCGCCGCCGACGCGGTGGCGGAATCCACGGGCTTCGTCCCATGCGGTTGAGAGGATGATGTCAACTGTCTTGAGCGCGAAGTCGCGGCAATCCTCGCGTTTAATCACACGGGCGGCTTCCAAGAATGCGGAGGCGAACATGGCGTTCCAACTGACGTAAATGGTTTGGTCAACAGCGGGCGCTTTGCGTTGCATGCGTGCGGCGAGCATTTTGCCTTTGGCGCGGGCGATTATGAGGCGCACGTCGCTTTCGCCCGCGCCAAATTCGCGGGCGATTTCAGCAGCGCCTGCTGCAACCCACAATACGTTTTTCGCTGAATTGTGGTGCATTTCGCCGACGGGCGCGACGTCATAGTAGCGCTCCATAATGCGCGCTTCATCGGGGGCGAGCGCGTCGCGCAGTTCCTGCTGAGTCCACGTGAAGTAATCGCCGTCGTCGTCGAGTGAGATGTCGGCGTCCTGGCTCGAATAGAATCCACCGCGCTGGCGGTCGCTGAGCGTATCGAAGACCCAGGTGATGATTCCTTCGGCGGTTTCACGAAAGAGGCGGGTCATCTCGGCGTCGGCGGAGATGGCAGTAGAGTTTGCTTTGGCGACTTGAAACGCATGCAAGTAATTCCGGAGCAATTCGGAATTGTCGTAGGACATTTTCTCGAAGTGCGGGACGCACCAGCGCTCATCTACCGAATAGCGGTGAAATCCGCCAGCGAGTTGGTCGTAAACGCCGCCGCGAGCCATTTTCGCGAGAGTGTAGTTGGCAATGTCGAAGAGGCGAGGATTTCGGGTGGACCGCGCCAGTTCGAGGAGCAGGTCGATGGCGGCCGGATGAGGAAACTTCGGAGCGTGGCCGAAGCCGCCGTTGCGCGAGTCGAACTTGTCGATGATGGAATCGGCCATCACCTGCACAACGTTGCCATCGAAGGGCGCGTGAGTGCTTGAGAAACTCTCCGAGCGGCGGACGGCGTCTTCCAGCGCGGCGGCGGAACCGTCGATTTCGGTTCGTTTGGTGCGAAAGGCTTCGGCGATGGCGGCAAGTATTCGCTTGAAGCCGGGGCGACCCATGGCGTCTTCGGGCGGAAAGTATGTTCCGCCGAAGAAAGGCTTGCCGTCAGGCGTGAGAAAGGCGGTGAGCGGCCAGCCGCCCTGTCCAGAAATGGCGCTAACGGCGGCCTGATAACGCGAATCGACATCGGGACGCTCATCGCGGTCGACTTTGACGGCGACGTAGAATTGGTTAATCAGCGCGGCGATGTCGGGATCCTCGTAGCTCTCGCGGTCGATGACGTGGCACCAGTGGCACCAAACAGCGCCGATATCGAGCAGAATGGGCTTCGATTCGGCGCGGGCTTTCGCGAAGGCGGATTCGCCCCATTCGTGCCAATCCACAGGCTGATGGGCGGCAGAGCGCAAATAGGGGCTTGCAGAATCCTTTAGCCGATTTGTGGGACGGTCGCTCATTTATTTCTCTTGGCTGTGTCGCCGCGATGAAAAAATCTGGCAGGCGATTTGTTCGGCGCTACTGGATCGGATTGCGATAATCTGCGTCGCGCGGATCGATCGGTTTGCGTCCGGCGAAGCCTTCATCCTGGCGGTGATAAAAACGGATGCGATCCTCGCCGACGCGCCAACAATAGTAAATGTCTTCATCATGCAGCCGCGCCGGGAAATCCAGAAGGCCGACGTCCAAGTCTTTTACGACACAGCCGGTGGAATGGATTTTTTCGAGCGCTACCGCGATGGAGCTCTCGAGATTATTCTGTTCCAACCGCTGCTGGCCGGCGTGCTGGTAATCGAAGCGCATGCCGCCGGAGATTTGAATGCGTGTGGCAAGCTCGGTCATTTTTTCGTCGATGACCTTGGCGCGGCGGCGCGCTTCCATAGCTTCGAGGAGCACCGGCTCAAGCTCTGCACGCGTGCGTTCCGCTTCGGTGAGACTGAAGAGCCTTTGTTCGTCGTCGCCCATGGATCGTCTTAACCGCCAATATAAACCATTGTACGCGACGGCGGGACAAAATTGGGTTCGTTGATCCGGTGGCCGGCTTCTTTTCCCATGACGATGATGCGGATTTGGGCGGCGATTTCGGCGTCATCCACGCCGCTGCGAAGCGAAGACTGCAAGTCATGATCGTCCTTGCTGAAAAGGCAGGTGCGAAGCTTGCCGTCGGCGGTGAGGCGAATGCGCGAGCAGAAGCCGCAGAACGGCTGCGTTACGGGAGCGATCAATCCGATTTCGCCGCGGCCATCGGCGAAGCGATATTTGCGCGCGGTTTCGCTACGCTCATGCGCGACCGGCACGAGCAGCCAGCGCGCTTCGATGCGACTTTTGACTTCCGCCGCGGGAACCACGAGATCGCGTGTCCAAGTACGGTCGGCATCAAGTGGCATGAATTCGATGAAACGCATGATCAGATCGCGTTCGCGGGCGAATTCAGCGAAGCGCTCAACTTCGTCGTCGTTGATGCCGCGCACGAGGACGGCATTTACCTTAACGGGCCGAAGCGGCGATGCCTGAGCGGCGTCGATTCCGGCGATGACGCGGTCAAGTGACCTAGTGCGCGTGATCTTTTCGAATTTGGCGCGGTCGAGAGAATCGAGGCTGATGTTTATACGATTAAGGCCAGCCGCGACTAAATCTTGGCAACGCTCAGCGAGCAATTGGCCGTTCGTGGTGAGCGACAAATCTTGCACGCCCATCGCGCGCAACGCCGAAATGAATTTCTCCACGCCCGGACGCACGAGTGGCTCGCCGCCAGTGACGCGGATTTTGCGAATGCCCAAGCTAACTAAGATTCGGGCGAGTCGCTCGAGTTCATCCCAGGAGAGCAGCTTGTGCTCGGCCATGTGGTTTTCGGGATTGGCGGAACGGCAGTAGACGCAGCGGAAATTGCAGCGATCCGTGACGGAGATGCGCAGATCGGTGATTTGCCTGCCGAACTTGTCGGTGAGGACTCCGTTTCCGCTGTGATGAACCATAATCTGTGACCTTGCTCGCAAAATAAAAATGCCCAAATCCGTGAAGGAAATGGGCAGAAAGCCAGTGCGCGCTGAGCGCCGCGGCCTCTCTCCTTTCCAAATCACGGTCACGTGAACAACTCCTCACGCTCGTGAAGGGAGGCGCTGGAGTTTCCTCCGGCACCCTAAAACGCTCCCCAGAAATCGAATCTGGCATGCGTTCCGTCGCTCTTCGGCGACGGAATCGTTCTCGGGCCGTGGGTTTGCTCTCCGGTAGGTCACGAGAATCGGAGAATCTTCAGGCTTAATTCTACGCTGGTTTGATGATAGCAATCAAATGTGACGAGTCCAGAAGACACGTGGCGAGGGATTCTGTTGCGAACATTGAGCCGAACAATCCGCAATTCAAGAGGTGGGCTGAGGTTCGAGTTCCTTTTCGCCTTTCAGGATGTGCAGGACTGGCGTGGTTGCCACGGTCGTGACAATGGCCATCAGAACGAGCATCGCGAAGAGAGTGGGCTTGAGAGCTCCAAGGTCCAAAGCCACGTTCAAGACGATCAGTTCCATCAGCCCGCGAGTATTCATCAAAATGCCAAGCGACGCGGCCTGGCGCCAGGAAAGGCCAGTGATCCGCGCTGCGATGCTGCTGCCGCCGAATTTCCCCAGCGAGGCAACGAGAATAATCAAGCCGCAAGCCAGCCATTCTTCTGTGCCCTTGACCAAGCCGATTTGCGTGCGCATACCGGTGAATGCAAAGAAGGCCGGCAAGAGCAGCACAACAACAAGGTCGTTGACTTTGGCGGTGACGTCGCGGGCCAGCGCCGAATCATGGGGAATCACGGCACCAAG
>DATFQU010000185.1:0-4498 GCA_035264005.1 Candidatus Acidiferrales bacterium | reverse complement strand
TGGGACGGAAGGCCAGTGCTATCGCAAAGGTAACCATAGGTCAAATTCGGCTCCCCCACCCGGCTGGTTGCGCGCCTCGACTCTCCCTCCGTGCTGCAAGGCGATCTTTTGAACCACGGCTAAACCCAGCCCCGTTCCGCTGGATTTCGTCGTAAAGAAAGGCACGAATATCTTGTCCAAGTTACCGGCGGCTATCCCGGGCCCATTATCCCGCACGGCGACACGTTGCCAGCGCTTGCCGCCATGTATCTCCTCGTAACCAGAGATCGTAACCTCGCCGGGATGGCCGTTTGACGAGGCCGCCTCGACCGCGTTGCGAGTCAGGTTGAGGAGCGCTTGCCGCAGAAGGCCCGCGTCGCCCGAAACCTCCGCGAAAGCGCCGTCGGTGCGAATCGCCACGCTGCTTAGAGCGGTGCCGACTTCTTCCACAACTTGGTCGACCACGCTGGAAAGAGCGAAGTCCTCCTGCGCCAGCTCAAGCGGGCGCGCGAAGCGAAGAAACTCCGTCACCACATGCGTAAGCGAACGCGTCTGCTCGATGATTTTTCCTGCGCACTCCCCGGTTTCGACGGTCGGCGCTTCATTGTGAATCATTTGCGCGTATCCGGAGATTGTCGCCAGCGCATTTTTGAACTCATGCGCGATTCCTGCTGACATCTCTCCGAGCGCCGCCAGATTTTCTTTCCAGCGCATCTGCTTTTGCAGCGTCGCGAGTTCGGTCAGGTCGCTCATCAGGCAAAGCGCTCCCGTCAATTTCGGTTCGGGAGGAACCGTAGAGCCGGCGGCCATCGGGTTACGCACCGGACGATAGATCGGCGAGATGGTCACGCCCAGCTTCCGCAGCTCGCCCGCCGATGTAACGTGAGGAACTTCATCGCGCTGGAAGGTTTGCCCGTCGTGAAGGCACGCCGTCAGCATCTGCGTCAGAGGGGAATCTGCGCCCAGGATTTCCGTGTAACGCCGGTATTGCAGACCGCGAATGCCAAGTGCTTTTTCCGCAGCCGGATTCGCCGAGCTGATCGTTCCAGTTGCGTTCACCAGCAGTAATCCAGCCGGCATGTTCCGCGTAACCGCCTCGCTCAGCCGTTCGGTTTCTTGTGCCCGTTCTTTTTCCAGTTGATGCAGACGCGCTAGTTCCTGCTCCTGCTCGCGCAAACGCTGGATAACTCCCTGCATCGAAGCCGTCATGAACGCCGAGGGATTCTCGGCGTTCACGCGAAATGCCTCAGCAGATTCCTTGGGCGTTTGTCGTTGGTCCAGGACGGAACGCCGGAGCGCGATGAATACGCCAGCGGCGACGAGAAAAATGAGCGCGAGCAGAGCCAGCGCAACACCGATTTCCATATTGAAATGCGAAGTTGCTGGAGCAAAAACGCAGAGGATTGCGAAGGGAAGTCTCATTTGTGTCTTATCGAATCACGAAGAGCGATTGATACCATGTGACCACCGGCGTGCCAAAAAAAACCACAAGCAGCGCCGCCGCGCCGAGGAATGTGCCGAAAGGCAATTCGTAGTTCGATTTTTTGCGGGACGCCAGTATGAAAATCACACCGAGGACTGCGCCCAGCAGCGAGCCCACAAAGATGGTCAGGACTGTCCGCCGCAATCCCAAAAACGCGCCTGCCATGAGCATCATTTTCACGTCGCCAAATCCCATGCCCTCGCGGCCGCGCAGTCGGAAATAAGCCTCGCCAACCAGCCAGAGCAAGCCGCCGCCGAAAGCGGCGCCAATCAGCGCGTCGGCGAATGAAATCACCGGCGCGGGCGGCGGAAAATCGAACATCCGGTTCGCCAGCCAGGCCGCTGTACCGTCCTCAGGACGCACAAAGAAGCTGATCGCCAGCGCGATTCCCAGTCCCGTGAAATTCACCACGTCCGGCAGGATGCGCTCGCGCCAGTCTGTAAAAATCAGCACCACAAGAATTGCGGAAAACGCCGCCCATTTGGCGGTCAGGATCGAGTTTCCATACACCAGATAACACGCCAGGAAAAGAAACGCGGTCAGGATCTCTACCGCCGGGTACACAGGGGAAATCCTAGCTTTGCAGTTGCGGCATTTCCCTGCGAGAAAGAAATAGCTGAGGACGGGAATGTTGTCGTAAGGCTTGATGTGTTTGCCGCACAGCGGGCATCGAGAACCCGGCCGCACAACGGACTTTCCTTCGGGCAGGCGGCTGATGCACACGTTCAGAAAGCTGCCGATAATCAGCCCAAATAGGAACACAAAGACGGCGATCATCGATGCCGGAAGCATCTTCTGACTGTGCCACAAGCGCGCACGCGCCTCAATGTTCGTCGCGCAACCCGTGCCCGATGCCTAACTCGTTCTCGAGGAACCGTTTGTGGCGGCTTCATAACTCATCGCCGCTTTGCCAGGGGATGGCCTGCCGCAGGCAGGCTTTAGCCATGCCGAAAGCTGCGTCAAATCAATAAGTCTTCTTCCTTTTTCGCACGTTTTCCATGCGATGTAGTCATAGCGCGCGACCGTATTTTTGCGGATAACATTTCATCCGTACGCTTTTGCCCGGCTATCTGAATGTCCCGCGACATTTTTGCCGCGCCACTACGCGTGCGCTATATTGCATTCGTTCTCCAGTGAGTTATCTCGAACAGAAAATTCGCCGCTACGAGCACAAGCGCTGGGCCGCCGAGCCCAATCGCCGTTCACTGCCGTTTGCCTGGGGAATCGAACACATTGGCGGTCGCGCGGACGAGCCGGACCCGCGCGCATTTTTGCGCCGGTTCGTCGAAGAGACTCTTGCCGCGAGCGATGCGTGGTTCGCCTGCGAAACTCCTGTCGACTACGAACTGAAAGTTCCGTCAAGCGCCGCACCCTGGAGCGGTGAACTGGAATTCACGAGCGCCATTCGCTCGCCCTGGGCGGAAAACAACCGCGTCCACGCGCGCCTCTTTTCTGCAAACACGCGTGCCGCCGGCCCCGCCGTCGTCGTTTTGCCCCAGTGGAATGCCGACTACGCCGCGCACGTGAATATTTGCCGCTGGCTGAATCGCTTGGGCATCACGGCGCTGCGCCTCAGCCTCCCTTATCACGATAAACGCACCGCGCCCGGCCACTCCCGTGCCGACCAAATTGTTGGCGCGAACGTTGGCCTCACGTTGCAGGCAAATCGCCAAGCCGTTTGCGATGCGCGCTGCTGCTTGCGCTGGCTCGAAATGCGCGGATTCGGCCTGCTGGGAATCCTTGGCACCAGCCTCGGTTCGTGCATCTCCTGCATCACCGCTTCGCACGAACCTTTGATTCGCGCCGCGGCGCTGCTTCATGTCTCCAGTTATTTCGGAGACGTTGTCGCGAACGGCTTGACCACGATTCATGTGTGGGAAACGATGCGCCCGAAAATCTCCGAGAAGGAGATACGTCGCTATTGGGCGCCGATCAGCCCCATGCCGTACATCCGCAAATTGCACGGTACTGGGCAAAAGCTCCTCGCCATCAGCGGTCGCTACGATCCCACGTTTCCTGACGAGTTCTCCGAAGATTTCTTCGCCGAGATACGCGCGCACGAAGTCGATTGCGAAATCCTGCACCTTCCCTGCGGCCATTATTCGCTCGGCGAAGCGCCATTCAAATGGATTGCCGGCTGGCGCTTCGGGAAATTCCTGCAGCGCGCGCTGAAGTGATTGACCAGTGCACTGAAATCGAGCGGGAAGTTACCGCAGAATCTTCTGAAACTCTCCGCGCATAATGAGCGCCGTCACAGCCGAAATATCCGGTGCAAGCGCACGGTCTTTCGCCACCACCGGCGACACGGATCGGATCAGCGCAAATGTCTTGCGCGATTCCGTTCCCGTTTGAAGCGGCGCCTGAAAATCAATACCTTGCGCCGCGCATAGCAACTCGACGGAGATCACGTTCGCCAGAGCATCGAGCATCCGCCGCAGCCGCCGCGCGCCGCTCATTCCCATCGACACGTAATCTTCCTGATCGCCCGACGTTGGAATCGAATCCACCGAATGCGGCGTCGCGAGCGCCTTCATCTCGCTCACCAGACTTGCCGCGGCTACCTGCGCAATCATGAATCCCGAATTCAGCCCCGGGTCCGGCGTCAAAAATGCCGGCAGCCCGCTCGTGTGCGGATTCGTCATGTGGTCGATGCGTCGCTCGCAAATTCCCGCGAGCGTTGCCAGCGCAATCGCCGTTTGGTCCGCAGCCATGGCCAGCGGCTGTCCGTGAAAATTTCCTCCGCTGATCACTTCTCCGGACTCCGCGAACACCAGTGGATTATCCGTCGCGCTGTTCAGTTCGATGGAAAGCGTAGTGCGCACCTGCGACAGCGAATCCCTCACCGCGCCGTGCACTTGCGGCGTGCAGCGCAAGCTGTAAGCATCCTGCACGCGTGGATCTTTCTCCGGCGAGCGATGCGATTCGCGGATCTCGCTGCCGCGGTTCAGATGCGTCAGGTTCCTCGCCGTCTGGGACTGTCCTGGATACGGCCGAATCCGCGAAATGCGTTCATCGAACGCCGCCGGAGTGCCGCGC
>DATFQU010000184.1:0-9004 GCA_035264005.1 Candidatus Acidiferrales bacterium | reverse complement strand
TATTCGATGCCCAGGACACTGATCACGATGACTGGCTTATAGCCCTGATAAATGTGCGAGACGCCGAAAACCAGCCCTTGTGCCAGGACCGCGACCAGCGCGCTGTTGCTCAGCGCCTCGATCTGCTTCTGGAGATAGCCGCGATAGACCACCTCTTCGCAGAATCCGGCGCTGATGCAGAGGCCAAACCACAGCGCTATGTTGAGAGCGCCAGTAGGCGGGAAGTGCAGTGCTCCCCCGGCGCGTGCATGGGATCTGCCGATGATCAGCCAAACGACTTCGGCGCTGGCGCTCCAGAAACACCAAAAGCCTGCCGCGATAAGCACGTCAAGGCCAAGCTGTTTCCAGTTCTGCCAGCGGCCGCCCGTGAGATCTCGCATGCTTCCGCCGTAACGGCGCACTCCAACCCAGGCGTAAAGAAGCAAGATCCATTCGACGATGATGCTACGCGTGAGGCCGCGAGTCATGGCCCGTGCAATAGCGCCGGGATCGGAGGCGTGCGCCGCTCCGGGAAGGTTCGCCAAGTGGAAGCTGTACCAGTTGTATCCGGTCAACGCCAGCAAGAGCAGCAGCATGCCGGCAAAATGCGCGTGTCCCGTCACAGGACGGTAGCGCGTGGGCTGAAGAGCGATGGAAGCCATCGCTTGTCAGATACGTGAATAGAGGGCGGAAAGTTTCAGGGGGGATGTTGCCGCTCGGTCCGGATGGGCTTGCCGGAAGAACTACCCGGGGCGAGGGGGGAGCTCACCCCGGGCTTCCCTGTGGGTTGGCTGCTTGGGGAACCCGTTTACACTGTGCCTGCTGCTGCGGCCCTTCGGCAAGCTCAGGATTCCTGGCGGCATGGCCAGGAAGAACCCGTTACCGCCGCGCTGCAACCGCTACGCGGAGGAGCGCGCCGGACCTGCGAAGCGGTGGCGCAGGCGTCCGAAAAGAATGTTCACCGGATTGGAGCGGTGCAGGAAGCTGAACACCGGGCCGCGGCGCACGCCGATCCGTTCGAGGGCGCGGCGGATGCGGAAATCGCGTCCCGCAGAAACCATGCCCTTTTCGAGCACGTCAATGGCGTCACCTGTTCTGCCCGCCTGGCTATAGACCTCGGCCAGATTCAGGTAGAGCTGGGCGTGATTGCATTTCAGGTTGAGGGCTTCGCGGCAGAGAGTTTCCGCGTCACCATAGCGACGGTCGGCCATCGCCGCCAGCAAGCCTGTGTAGGAAAGGTAGAAGGGATTTTTGGGCGCCGCTCCGAGAGCGCGCCGCGCATGCCCGAGAGCGTCTTCGGGATGACCGTCGCGCATGTGTTTCAGGCATTCTTTGAATTCGAGCATTCCCGCATCGACGGGCGAAGGTCCTGCCATCGCGCCTGCCGCTGCCACATAGGACGTTTGCGCCATCTGCTGCATCCTTTCTCGCGCTAACCACGCTGCGAGTACCGCGAAATCCGGTGGTGCTGTTGGTGCCTTGCCGCTGCGCCAGCGAGTGCCAGTGCTGGCGAATTGGCGACAAGACTATTCCTTGACGGGCAACGCTGACTACTGGGCGTCGGTACAGTTTTGGTTCATCAGGGAGCGAGGGGCGCGAGTTTGCACCACGGGACAGGCGAAAAAGTGTCAGCAGGCTGGGAGGCGGAGTTTTCTGCATGATTTGCAGGGGTTTAGAGGTGTTTTTGCCGAAAGCATGGAGGCAAAATTCGGCCACAGAATTTGGCTGGTGAAAAATCGAGAGGACAGGAAAGAGGGCGAAAATTGTGAAGGCGCAAATGACCTGCTAAGCCTTGTCGATTCCAGAAGCGGTGTGCATCGCAGCAAGCCTACCGCCGCGCGGGATTGACTCCGTGAGCGTCCCCATCTAACATCCGCTCACTTCACGAGTGGAGCGTCGCCCGACAGTGGTTGGCCAGACCATTTCGCACTACCGCATCCTCGAAAAAATAGGAGGGGGCGGCATGGGTGTGGTCTACAAAGCGGAAGATGTCCGACTGCACCGATTTGTGGCCTTGAAATTCCTGCCTGACGAAGTCGCGCGAGACGCCCATGCACTCGTACGATTCCAGAGAGAGGCGCAGGCCGCTTCAGCGCTGAGTCATCCCAACATCTGTACAATTCACGACATCGGCCAGGAAGATGGGCATACGTTTATCGCCATGGAGTATCTGGAAGGCCACACGCTCAAGCACCGCATCGCCAGCGGCTCGCTGCCGGTCGAACAAACGCTCGATCTCTCCATCGAAATCGCCGACGCGCTCGACGCCGCGCACGCGAAAGGCATCATCCATCGCGACATCAAACCGGCGAATATTTTCGTCACTGCACGGGGCCACCCGAAAATCCTCGATTTCGGCCTCGCCAAACAATCCGCTCTTGAAACCGGCCACTCGGTAACCGCGCCGACGCGCGACACCGCCGTCAGCGAAGAACATCTCACCAGCCCGGGCGTCGCCGTCGGCACCGTAGCTTACATGTCGCCGGAGCAAGCGCGCGGAGAAGAGCTCGATGCGCGCACGGATCTGTTTTCATTCGGCTCGGTGCTCTACGAAATGGCCACTGGCCGCATGCCTTTCACGGGAAACACTTCGGCCGTCATTTTCAATGCAATTCTGGAAAAAACACCAGTTCCCCCAGTGCGATTGAATCCGGAAATCCCTGCGGAACTGGAGCGCATCATCTCGAAGGCACTGGAAAAAGACCGCGACGTGCGCTACCAATCCGCAGCGGAACTCCGCGCCGATCTCAAGCGCTTGAAACGCGATTCAGACTCCGGTTCTACAGCCGCCGTGCACCCCGCGTCCGCGGCCTCAGCTGCACCGTCGCACCCATGGTGGCGGGGACGGTTAGCCGTCCTGCCATTTGCCAACGGCAGCGCCGACGCAGACGCGGAGTACCTGAGCGACGGCATCACCGAAAGTCTTATCAACAGTCTCTCCCAGCTCCCTGATTTGAAAGTGATGTCGCGCGATTCTGCTTTTCGCTACAAGGGAAAAGAAGCCAGCGCCCAAACGATCGGGCGAGAGTTGGGAGTTCGAGCCGTCTTGAAAGGCAGGGTTGCGCAACGTGGCGGCAATCTTGCGATCAGTGCCGAGCTAATCGATGCCACGGACGGCAGCCACATCTGGGGCCAGCAATACAGTCGCAAGCCAGCGGACATCTTCGCGCTGCAGGGTAGGATCGCAAAGGAAATTACGAAGGCGCTGAAGCTGCGTTTGACCGGCCAGGAAGAAAAGCGCCTGGTTAGGAGCTACACAACGAGCCCCGAATCTTATGAGGACTACCTTAGGGGCCGTTATTGGTCGAACAAAAGAACGAATGACGGACTTAAGAAAGCCATCGAACATTTCCAACAGGCAATTACCAAAGACGCGGATTACGCGCTGGCATACTGTGGATTGGCGGACAGTTACAGCTTGCTCGCGGAATACGGCTTTGTTCTCCCGAAGGAGGGATTTTCGCGTGCGAATGAAGCGGCGCTCGAGGCGCTGAAGATTGACAACATGCTCTCCGAAGCTCATGTCTCGCTGGGTTTTATCAAGGTGAGCTACACGTGGGATTGGGCAGGCGCCGAAAAGGAGTTTCAGCAGGCCATCGCACTGAATCCCAGCTACGCTGTTGCCCATTCATGGCACGGCTTCGCCTTGTGGAAAACGGCGCAGCTCGAGGAGTCTATCGCCGAGCACAAGCGTGCTTTGGAACTCGATCCACTTTCGGTTGTCCTCAACAGGAACCTGGGATTTTCGTTCTATCTTGCGCGCCAGTACGATCTCGCGCTCGAGCAGCTGCTCAAGACCCTGGAGATGGAACCCAGCTTCGCGCTAACGCAGGACTACCTTGGGCTGGTCTACGCCGGTAAGGGAATGTACAAGGAGGGTATAGCCGAGTGCGAAAAGGCCGCGGCTATGTCTGGCACTCCATTCGCATTAGCGGGGCTCGGATATATCTACGCCGTCTCGGGAAGAAAGGCGGACGCACAAAGCATTCTCGGCCGCCTGAACCAGCTATCGAAGCGGCAGATTGTTTTGCCCCAGTTCATGGCCGCGGTCTACGCTGGCCTCGGCGAGAAAGACAACGCATTTGAATCGTTAAGCGCTGCTTGTGACGACCGCTCGCTCCAGATGGGTCCAGGCATTAAAGCGGACCCCCTCTACGATTCACTGCGCTCGGACCCGCGCTTCCTCGACCTCCTCCATCGCGTAGGACTTGAGGAGTGACCGAGGTCATATGCTGACGAGAAACAACGCCGCTTCAGTTCCCGACCCGCTTCTCGCTCCGAATCTCGTCGAAGCTGTACTCTCTAAGCTGGGCCTGCAAAAGCGGCCATCGCTGGACTTGGCGGGCTTGAACTCAGTGTTTGCGGCTGTCTCCGGCAAGATCCCCTTCGACAACGTGCGAAAGCGCATCTGGTTCGCCGGCCCTCAAATCGGGCCGTTGCCCGGCGGAGATCCCACCGAGTTTTTCAGTAACTGGCTCCGCCACGGCACGGGCGGTACCTGCTGGCCGCTCAATGGCGGTGTATACGCCCTGCTGCGCACGCTCGGCTTTGACGCCCGCCGAATCGTTGGCTCAGTAATCGTCGAAGGGTATCCACAAGGCGCCAACCATGGTTCGATTTTAGTGACTCTCGATGGCACCGACTACGTGGCGGACGCTTGGATGGCCTCGTTCAAGGCCCTTCCCTTGGCGCCCGGCAGGCCCACATCAACTGGTGGCGGAATTCACGACATCCGCTCGGTGCCAACGGGGAACGCCTTTGAAATTCTGTCCTACGCGGGGTGGCTCCGCGAACAGCCGCTGCCGTTCCGCATCGAACCCGAGTACGACCCTGTGGATCATGCTTTCTTTCTGGATCGTGCGGAACGGACCAAGGTCGTCGGATTCTTCAACGACGCCGTTTTCATCTCCCGACACTTTCCCGACTCCATCCTCACTCTCGGCCGGCACAGTAAGTTCCGCGTCGCCGCAGATGGCAGTCTCACCAAAACGCAACCCTCCGGGACCGAACGCAAAGCGGCGCTCGTTGAAGAATTCGGACTCTCCGAGGAAATCGTCGACGCGATTCCGACGGACGTTTCCGGCGGCGTCGCCCCTCCTGGACTGTAAGGCATCCCTCTGACCAATCAAGCCAAGGGCGAATACGCCAAGCTTCTTTGAACTCTGCGACGCAGAAAAAATTCAGGTGGTGGCGGGGGGCTTGAGCTTCGATTTGGCGAGGCGCGCGGAAATAAGCCAGTAGACGAGGTAGCCGACGAAGCTCGCCGTGGTGATGGTCCAGCAGAGAGCTTCGTTGAGGGTGATTGCGAAGACGACGACGCCTACGGTGAATCCCCAGATGAACATCTCTCCGGCGAAGGCCTGTCCCCACCGAGGCTTAGCTCCGCTGGATGGAACACGCGGACGGAGTGCAGGAAAAAAGCGCGGAACGGCTCCGCAGTAGTTGCGGAAGGATTGGCCTTGCGAGGCGTTGAGCGCCGCCTCTTCGCGGAAGATGAGGCGGTAATAGAAAAAGATTAGGCCGAAGGTCATGACGAACCAGCCAGTGCGGCTGGCGAGGAATCCGCATCCTGCGGCCAGGAAGACGCCGCCGAGATAGAGAGGATTCCGAACATATCGAAAAGGGCCGTCCGCGACGAGGCTTTCGGAGTGCAGCGCGTGGTCATGAACGACAGTGCTGCGAAGGTAGGCAGCGGCCCAGGTGCGAATCAGTCCGCAGAGGATGCAGAGAAACGCAGCAAAAGCAAAAACGACGTGCAGCGGGCGGGCGGGAGACATCGAACTGGGATCGATGGAGCGGCGCCACAGCAATTGTGCGACGGCGACGCCAGCGGTCTGATGGTCGAAGGCATAGCACAAGAATCCGAGCCAGAAAATTCCGCCGATGAACCAGAAACGGGCGCGAAATTCGACGTCAGAAGCGCGCATCATGAAGGCAGCGACGAGACGCGACCGGTGAACATGCTCACTCTACGATAATCCGATCCGCCCATTCCACCAACGAAACAAAAATTGCTGTGCTGCCAAATTTCGCTCCCCAGGTATTCAAATCTGCTTCCGTGACCCCACGGGCACGGGAACAGGCGCCTCAAGAAAAAACCGGAATGCGTTTCTCAAGAATCTTTTCCCGGGTTTCGCTCATGGAAGGCCATCCGACGGGAAAAATCGCGTCCGCGGTGCTCTTCCGCATCAGGTAGGTTGCCTCTCCCACAAGAAAAATCTGAACGCTGTGACCAGCTTCGGCGAGCGCGAGGCCATGCAAAAAAGGAAACGATGCGCGAGTTGGATCATCCGAGCCCCATGCACTCTTCATCATGACTTTCAGGGTTTTTTTCGTTTCTGGGACCTGGTTTTTCAACGCCAAAAAAGGAACGGCAGCGGCTAACTGAGCAAGGAATTCGCGTCTAGCCATTTCGCTCTCCTGAATTGGAATCCCGGGGAAATAAGCTCCGCCACTCTACTCCTTTTGACGTGGAGCGAATACGAGAAGTTGAAAACCGGCTCCGGGAGGTGTGGCGGCGGGAATCATAGAGATGCGCTGGCGGGAGCGTTCATCGAGATGGAAGAGACGTGAGGTTGCAAGTTGGCGAGGGTGCGGCGCTGGAGAACGACGAACGCGACGCCGGCGGCGATTTGCAGGATGAGGGCCAAGATCCATACGCCGAGGTGCGCGGACCACGCGGCCGTATCAAGAACAAAGAGTGGCGTGGGGAGGAAAATTGCGGTGAAAGGATTGTGTTCGGCATGGAGCGACGCGACGATTGTGATAGCGCAGGCGTAGTAGACACCGAGATAGAGCACGCCCATCACGAGAGAATGGCCGCCGCGCTGGATTTTCGTCCACTGGAGAAAAAGAAAATCGCAGATGAGCCAGAAAGCGAAATAGGTGACGCGGAAGATGGCGACGGGAAGGCTCCATTCGAGAGATGGGTCGCGTTTCCACTGGATGACGAGAATCATGGCGACGCCGACGATGAGCGCGCCGAGGAAAAGGTAAGGCGCGGGCCAGGTTTCGAGATGTCCGGCGGCGCCGCTATGGAGCAAGCGGCGGACCTGGTTGCGGTTGCGCAGCAAGATGAAACCGAAGATGAAAAAGAGGATGATGTTCATCGCCAGCAGAAAGGACTGCACATCGAGGGGAGGGATGCTTACGGGATGCCGTTCGGCATAACTGCCAAGGGGTTGCCATTGACAGAAGGCGAAGACGATGAAATTCAAGTAGCAAAGGAAGCCGAGGGCCTGCGGCGGAGTGTAGAGCTCATAATTGGCAGGATCGCGTTTGATGTTGCGCGCGATGGCGGGTATGAACCACGCCAGAAGGGTGAGGTAGAGGATGAAAAGCACGAGGGCGTGATGGACCGGAAAGCCGAGGAATAAATCGCGGAATCCAACTGCAGGATTACTCTGCACCCAACTTCCAGAAAGGGGCAAACTCCAGTCGTGTCGACGAATGAGAGGAATCGATCCGAACGGGCTGATAACACCGAGGGTGTAGCCGAATCCGCTTGACGTTCCTCCGACGATCGCCAGAAAACCAATGATGGCCCAGGTTACGGTTCCGCGGCGAAGGAAGAGAGACATGGCGAGGGCGAACGCATCGTAGACGATGGATCCAAGGATGAGCAGACCGTAGGCCGCAAGAAAAATTGTAGGCGGCGTGTGGGCGGCGACAGCGCCCACGACGGCGGCTGGCATGAAACAAAGAAAAATGAATAGGGCGAGAAGGGGTGGCCCGAAGAGTTTACCGAGGGAGAGTTCGAAAGGAGAGAGGCGTGTGAGGCGCTGAAAGTCGTAGGTACTTTGATCTTTCTCGCGTTGGACCCCATGCAAGCAAGCGAGACCGCCACCAATAACCAGGACAATTGCCTGCAGAATGAGAATCGTCTGAAAGAAACTATTGCCATCCGATCCGGCAAGGCCATCAGGACTATAGGCGAAGGCATAGCCGATGGCGAGCGAAAGTGCAGCACAGATGCCCGCGGCGATGAGGAGCTTGCGCGGGCGAAGCTGGATGCGCGCGTTGCGAAGAATTTCGGGATTGGAGAAGAGGCTCATGGCGCGCTCACATTACTTCCCCGCCGGAGAGGCGCGCGTAGATCTGTTCGAAGGATTCGGAGGAGCCTTCGACGGCGAAAACAGGCGCGCCGGCCACCACCAATTCGCGAACAAGCGCCGCGAGTTCGGCGTCGCGGCCGGCAAAGAGAAATTCAGCAGCGGAAGATTTCGGCGCGGCGGCGGGAAGAGCCCGGGCTTCCGTAACGCCGGAGCGCGACTCGAGCCATTTGAGCAATTCTTCGCCTTCGTCGGCGACGCGAATGCGGATGCGGCGCTGCGCGGGAGTTTCGGCGGCGGACTGCTCCATCACCGAAGAGAGTTTTCCCGAACGGAGCAGATGGCCCTTCTCCATAATGGCGACGGAGGTGCAAATTTCCTCGAGATCGGAGAGAACGTGGGAGCTGATGAGAATTGTTTTGCCCTGGCGATTTAGGTTCTTGAGCAAATCTTTCAGTTCGACGCGGGCTTTGGGGTCGAGGCCGGAGGCAGGCTCGTCGAGCACGAGGACGGGCGGATTGTGCAGAACGGCGCGAGCGATGCCGAGGCGCTGCTTCATGCCGCGCGACAGGCCCTGGATGAATGCGTCGCGCTTGGATTCGAGGCCGACCCAGGCGATGACTTCCGTGACGCGCGCGGGGATTTGTGAATCGGGCATTTTGTAAGCGCGCGCGAAATAATCGAGATATTCCCAAACTTTCATGTCGTCGTAGAGAGAGAAAAAGTCGGCGAGATAGCCGATGAATTGTTGGGCGTCTTCGGGGCGATTTTCGACATCGATGCCCTGCACTTCGACGGTGCCGGAAGTGGGAACGAGCAGGCCGCAGATCATTTTGAGAGTGGTGGTTTTGCCGGCGCCGTTGGGGCCAACGAAACCGTAAATCTCGCCGTCGGCGATTTGCAGGTTGACGCGATCAGCGGCAACGACTTGCGCAGGCTTTCCCTTCACCGGCGGGAGGTCGTATTCCTTGGTG
>DATFQU010000183.1:0-3572 GCA_035264005.1 Candidatus Acidiferrales bacterium | reverse complement strand
GCGCGATGATCACTTGAATCTCGCGCCCGACCTCGCGGAAAAATGGGAGATGCCCGACGCACAGACCTACGTCTTTCATCTTCGGCGCGGCGTGCGCTTTTCAAACGGCCAGCCGCTCACTTCGGCGGACGTGAAGTTCACTTTCGATTCCATCCGCTCCGGCGCGATCAAAACAGCAAAGCGCGGCGCATTTTCGTTGGTTGACTCGATTACCGCGCCGGATCCTTGGACGGTGATTTTTCATTTGCGCGCGCCATACGCGTCGTTTCCATTGAACCTGATCCGCCAGGCTGTCGGCGTCGTCCCGCAAAACGCCAGCGCAGATTTTGCGCAACATCCCATTGGCACAGGCCCATTTCGCTTTGTGAGTATGGTCACCGACGAAGAAATTCTCGTCGAACGCAACGCAAATTATTTCGCGGGTCCGCCCACGCTCGAGCGCGTGCGGTTTCGAATCGTGCCCGACGCGTTGGTCCGTGCGCTCGAATTGCGCAAAGGTTCGGGCGATGTTGAATACCGGTCGCTCACTCCGGACATGGTCGACGCACTCGGCCGCGATCCAAATATAGAAGTCACGCGCGCTCCCGGAACCGCGGTTGCCTACATCGCGTTCAATATGGACGACACCATCCTCAAGCACCCACAGGTGCGCCAAGCTCTCGCCTTCGCGACAAACCGCGACATGCTGATCAAGTATTTGCTGCGCGGGCAGGCGCGGCCAGCCGATAGCTTGCTGCCGCCGAGCCACTGGGCATACGACCCCGACGCCATGCATTACGATTACGATCCTGCGCGCGCCAATTCCCTGCTCGATGCAGCGGCCTTTCCGCGCGGCTCGGACGGCACTCGTTTTCACCTCGAGCTAAAAACTTCCACCGACGAAGATACCCGTCTCCTCGCCGCTGCGCTGCAAGACCAGTGGCATCAGGTCGGCGTGCAGCTCGATTTGCATTCGCTGGAGTTTGCGACTTTCTACGCGGACATCACCCGTGGCAGCTTTCAGCTTTATACCCTGCGCTGGCTCGGCGCGAATCTGGATCCAGATATTTTCGATTACGTTTTCAATAGCGCGAAAACTCCTCCGGCGGGCGCGAATCGCGGACATTATCGCAATCCGCAACTCGACGCTCTATTGCTGCAGACGCGTGTGACCTTAGACGAGGCGAAACGGAAAGAAATTCTGGCGCAGATTCAGAAAATTGTTGCAGACGACGAGCCCTACATCAATCTGTGGCTTTATGACAACGTTTGCGTACATCGCAAGCGCCTCACCAACGTTCAACTTTCGCCCGGCGGTGATTTTGATTTCCTGCAGCACGCCGTAATCAGCAGCCACTAACCTTCAGTTTCAACGACCTTGCGAATTTCCGTTTCCGGCACCGCGCCTTCGCGAATGATGGACCAATCTTCGCCGCGCAACGCGACGATGGTCGACGTGAGAGCAGCTCCCGTTTCGCCTCCATCCAAAATCAGCGGCAGCCGGTCCCCGAGCTGCTTCACGAGCGCGGCGGCGTTGGTGCACGACGGAAAGCCCGACAAATTCGCGCTCGTGCCCGTAATCGGCCCGCCGAAACATTCGATCAAGTCGCATGCCACCTGCGATTTGGGCCAGCGCAGCGCCACGCGGCCGCTGTTACCGGTGACTTTTAGGGGTAACCGATGCGTCGCTTCGACAACGATCGTCAGCGCACCGGGCCAGAATTTCTGCGCGAGATCGAAGAAATGTTCAGGCAAATCGCGCGTCAAAACGACGGCCTGTTCGACGGAATTGACGAGAATCGGAAGCGCTTTCGTCTCCGCGCGCCCTTTCACCTGAAAAACCCGCTCGATGGCCGACAAATTGTAGGGATCTGCAGAAAGCCCGTAGACCGTATCCGTGGGAATGCCCACCACGCGCCCGCGCTGTATGAGACTCGCAGCGTAATGGATGGCGTGGGATTCAGGCGCGTCGATTGAGACTCTCAGGACTTCCGCTGGCAATGGGTTCGCTCGTGCGGCGCCCGCTCAAGCCGCAATGACGAGAAAAACTATCACACGCGCCGCAGAGGCGCAAGCATGCTCGCTCAGTGGTTGTTGGACTGACGTTTCGCGTTCGCGAATTCAAGAATCACAAAGCTCGTGATTTGCGTGAGCGAAAACGCTCGCTTAACGCGCGAAACGCATTCGCAATCAGCCGCGACAGTATTCTCAACTGCGGATACGCTCCGAACATTGGGCCGGAATATACCGCGGGGCGCTTTGGAGGTTCTTGTACAGTCACCATGCGTCGCTCCTGAGCAACATTAGGCCCGCGTCGCCCACGAAAGTCAATCCGCCGATCGCTCTCGTTTTGGCTGGCCTCGAAAAGAGCGAGACATTAGTCGTCAGTTCAAACAGCCACTTGCGTTTTCCACGAAAAAACGGAAAATAGTTTGCCATGCTACCAGAACAGACCTGTCCGAAGTGCGGCCGCCGCATGTTGCTTTATCGTTGTTCGCATAACGATTGCAAGACGGAGCGGCGCGTATGCGTCGTCTGTGAATGCGGCGGGATTCGCCCTGCCACACCGTTCAAGCAAACGAGCTTCTTTCCCGAATGCCACGCCGACGGCATGCTCCTCGCCGACGACAACCGCAGCTACAGCTGAACCTATCAGTCTCCACAAGAAGAAGGGGTAATGAGGGGATCCTTTAGTTCGCGCCGAACGCCATTCACAATTGGTGCCCAGTTGGCCTCGTAGCAGCCCGCCTCGCGATACTGGCCTCCTTCATAGCGAAATAGGGTGAGGCCGCTATCTGTCGCACTGGCGTGAGAAGCGACTACGATGTCCCTAAATCCATTGCTGCTCTCTTTCTGAACTGTGAAGGTCTGTCCATATCCATCCAAAATCAATTTGTAATCGCGTCCGGTCTTCCTGAAAATCCAAAACGAACAGTTTCCAGTGGCGCCACACCCTACCATGCTTTGGGCGATCACTTCTGGCGTCCCGCCACGATTCAGATCAACCAGTTTGATTCGTGTATCCAAGGCCTTTTCCGATAGCTGCGCCTCAGATGTGATTTCAAGGCCCGGCATCTCCGGTCGAAGCTGTGCCTCAATAGCCCTTCTAATCGCTGTTTTCTCAGCCTCGGGTAGATTAGCATTCCGCATGGATTGAGCCGCTAACAGCTCTTGCCACTTCTACCATTCCCAGTGAAAGGACAGTGATGCTTGCGGTGGCGCAGCTGCTTGAAGCAAGAGCAACGATATGGCCAAAACCATCGAGCTCATGGGCACAGGATACATCTCAGATTTTGATTTGTCGTGTACTTGGCGAAGCGCGCTGGTGTCTGTTACGCTCCACTGAATGGCCGCGCCAACAGGAATTCCGCCTCCTAAAGCGGCGCCTGTGCGTGCAAAAGCAGCGACGGGCACACTCATCACTTCCCGTGATAATCGCTGGCTCAAGACTTTTCGCGCAGCGTTCCGCGCATCGCGGCCGGAGGAAGGCCTCATCGCGCTGGAAGGCACCCATCTGGTCACCGAGGCGATACGCTCTGGCCTAAAAATTGACGCCATGCTCGTTAGCGCGTCCGGGGAAAAGCATCTCGCCG
>DATFQU010000182.1:0-5994 GCA_035264005.1 Candidatus Acidiferrales bacterium | reverse complement strand
AAGTATTAGGTATTTTAGTCGACCCGTCCTTCAAACCCTCACCCCAAGCCTCGCCGCCATCTCCCGTCTTCCATAGCTCGTCACTTCCAGCGCCCGGCTGTCCAAATCCTGCACGACCCACCTTCTCTTCAACACAACTCCCAGCAGCGCCGCCCCAAGCGCCCCTCCAACATGCGGACGCCGCTCGCTCCAATCCAAACACGCATACGCGAACCGCCGCCGCAGCGCCCGCGTTGCCTCCACGTCCACCCCCAGCGCGCCAAGCGCCCGAATCCCCGCGTGCGACACGTCATATGCCGCTCCTGTCGTACCGCGTGTCGCGTCATGTCGCGTCAACCAGCCCAATGTCGTCATCCTGTCGTGCATCGCCACTCCGAGTGTCCCTGCCAGATGGTCGTAACACGTCCGCGCCGCCCTCAACCGGCTCGGTGTTGTAGGCACAAACGTCGCGCGTCGTGCCCTGCCGTTTGTCGCATCTCCCGCAATAACGCTCAGCGCCTCCAGAATCCGCGCAACCTTCGCCCCCTCCAAACTGTAATATCGGTGCTTCCCCTGCGCCGCCACTTTGACCAGCCGCTGCGCCACCAGCCGCTGCAAATGGACGCTCGCCGTCGACGGACTCACCTCCGCCACAATCGCCAGCTCAGTGCTCGTCCGCGCGTGCCCGTCCATCAAACAGCACAGCATCCGCGCCCGCGCCGGCTCGCCAATCGCCGCCGCCACGCGCGACACTCCCGTGTCCGTATCCGCCAACACCTCACCGCCGCGCCTCGCGCTTACATTCACACTTTCATAATAAACGAAGTGTCCTCGCGTAACAAGCGCAAGCATTGTAGCCTCGGCCTTCAATGCTGATTGGGGAAGGGAATTATGAAACCGAAAATCCTATGCGTCATCCGCTATCAGATCGATCCATTTCAGCGCGACGCGTTCAAGAAATACGCCGAAACGTGGAGCCGCGTGATTCCTAGATGCGGCGGCCATCTCGTCGGATACTTTCTCCCGCACGAAGGCACCAACGACATCGCTTGGGGACTCATCGCCTTTGACAGTCTTGCGTCCTACGAGGTTTACAAAGCGCGCATCAAGCAGGACAAAGAAGGAATGGAGAATTTTGCATTCGCGCAATCAAAACGATTCATTCTCCGTGAAGAGCGTAACTTCGTCGAAATCGTTGAAGGCACATCCGAACAGCCGTCTACGTTGGCCGAACGAATCTAGCGCTCTCTTTTGAGTGTCTGCGCCCGTGCTTTTTGCGCCCCGACCTATTGTGATGAACCTGCGCCCGTCGCCTTCTCCGAGAACGCTCCCACGTAATCGCTCGCGAATTGGGAGAAGGGAATCGCCTCGTTGCCCGTTACATCGCGTACCGCAGACGTCACGCCTTTTGCTTCTTCGCGACTGTAGTGTTCGTAGTCCTCGATGATGCCGTCCGCCTGCCATTGCGGGATTCCGAAACTCAGCAGCGCCTGCCGCATAACCTCCGGCGGAACATCGACGAAGTTGATTTGCCTCCCCGTCGCTTTCGACAGTCGCGCCGCCATTTCGCCGTGCGTCAGAGCTTCGGGGCCAGTGATGTCGTACGTTTTGCCTTCGTGTCCTGACTCGGTGAGCGCCTTCGCCGCCATAGCCGCAACGTCGCGCACATCCACGATGCTCACTCGCGCGTTTCCAATCGGCGCGTAGAAAGCCCCTTGCGCCAGAATGGCCTGCCGGAAACTCAGCAACGCCTGCATGAACAAATTCGGGCGCAAGAACGTGTATGGGATGCCTGCGGCCAAGATGTGCTTTTCGACAACGCCGTGGTAACGCTGGAAGCGCCCCGGCGCTTTCTCGTCCGCCGCGAACAGCGAAAGTTTCACAATGTGCCGGACGTCGCTCTTGCTCGCCGCATCCACAAAGTTGCGCTGCTGTTCTTCGACGTGTGCCGATGAAGGGATCAACAGGAAGAGCCGATCGACGTCCTTGAGCGCCGGCGTGAATGTTCTCGGCTCGTCGAAATCGCCCTCCACAAATTCAACTCCCGGCAACGCAATTGCCTGCGCTTTTGTTCGATCGCGAACGAATGCCCGCACAGCCTGCCCGCTCGCTGACAACTTCTTGATTAGTTCGGTCCCAACGTTTCCCGTCGCTCCCGTAGCCAAAATCATTTCACCCTCCTCCAAATCGCATTCGAGACCAGGCTACTCTGACTCGCGAGATTTGCTCGCGATGGCGAGGCCCGCACCCAAAAACATTACTAACACTCCTCCGAGGATGCCGATCAGTGCCGACAGTAAGAAGCTCACATGCTTGATCTCATAAAGGAACGCGTCGCCAAAGAAAAAGATCAGTGCTCCAACCCATAGGAGAAGACGGGAGAACCCTCGGATAACCTTCAATTGCCTAGAGTTGGTCATCGATTGTCTCCAAGGTGGATCGGTGGCCCACCCTTTCTCCTGGGTCTGATCATACGCGGACCATAACATCCAGTCAGTTAACCGCGAACATCGTCCGTGGTTTAGAAGATTTTGGGTGCGCGGGTGCCGGCCTCTGAGCGCGGTCCTCTGCTTCCCGCTTTTCACTGACCACTGACCACTTGCCTCTTACATCGTCAGCACAGGCGAAACACTAGGAACGCGCCCGGTCTTGTCAGGGCACGGCTTCAGCCGTGCCGAAAGCTGTTTTATAAAGACAATTTCCTTTTGCGCTTCTTTACCCGCGCAAAGTATTCGTTTCTTGCGTCAGCGGTGCAGCTACCTTCTATCTCTGCCCGCGTCTATCGCCATTACATCGTCAGCACAACGCGAAACTGCGCCTCGCCGCTCATCATCCGCGCATACGCCTCCGCGGCCTTTTCCAGCGGATACGTCTCAATCATCGGACGCACTCCTGTCAGCTCCGCAAACCGCAGCGTATCCTCCGAATCCACCGGCGTCCCCGACGCCCATCCCTGAATCCCTCGCACTCCCTGAATCAGCTGTAGCGGCGTCACCTCAATCGGATCCATCGTTGCGCCCACCACCATCAGCTTCCCATTTGGCCCGAGCCCGTCGATCAGCTCCGACATCGCCTTTGAATTCGGCGCCGTCGCCAGAATCACCTTCGCCCCGCCGAGCTTCTGCAACTCCTCCGCGGCCTTCGTCGCTTTGCTGTCGATATAAACGCTTGCACCGAGCTTCTTCGCCAGCGACGCATTCTCCGGCCCGCGGCCCACCGCCACCACCTTGTATCCGAACTTGTTCGCGAACTGAATTCCCAAATGCCCCAGCCCGCCCACGCCCTGCACCGCCACCAAATCCCCGGGAACCGCTCCGCTGTGCCGCAGCGCATTGAACGTCGTAATTCCCGCGCAAAGCAGCGGCGCAGCTTCCACCGCGCTCAAGCTCTCTGGAATCGCCGCCAGCGCCTCCACCGGCGCCACCATGTACTGCTGATATCCGCCGTCGTAGCTGATCCCCGCAATTTTCAAATTGCTGCAATTCACAAAATCTCCGCGCCGGCACTCGGGACACGTATTGTCCTGCCCGCCGAACCATCCCACTCCGACGCGCTGCCCTTTCTTCCATTCCTTCACTCCGGCGCCCACTTCATCAACCGTTCCCGCAACTTCATGCCCCGGCACGCGCGGATACTCCTGCCCCGGCCACCCGCCTTCTTTCACCAACACGTCGCTGTGGCACACTCCGCACGCCTCCACTTTGATCCGCACCTGTCCCGCTTCCGGCTTCGGAATCTCTCGCTGGACAATCTCGAAATCCGCTCCCGCCTTCGGAATCTGCGCCACTTTCATCGGTGCAATTGCCACTTTCGTCGTCGCCATATCTCCTCCTCTAAATTTTCAGTGGTCCTGCTGAAATGCCCAGCTTTCTTTCTTTTTTTTCCGCCGTAACTTAGACCTTCACTTGTTCGGTCTTTGGCTTTTGTTGCTGTTCGTCGGCTTACTCCTACCCTCCCATAGTCCCGGTCCGCAAAGGGCCGCTCGGCTTGTAAGTGCTGATGATGACGCCCGAGGGCGCAGCCTTCGTGCTGACAAGCGCAAGTTCGCGTGGTGCGGTTCCATCCGCAAAGAAACGTTTGCCGGTGCCTAACAGCACCGGAAATACGAGCAGCACGACTTCATCTGCGAGACCATGTTCGAGCAGCACCGGAGTGAGCGTCGAGCTGCCCCAGACGATTAGGTGCGGCCCTTGCTTCGCTTTGACCCGGCGAACGCCCTCGACAATGTCCGCTCCAAGTTCCTCGGCTGGTCCCCACTCAAGACCTTTCGGCCTGTGGGTCGCGACGTATTTCGTGGCCGCGTTCAGACTGTCAGCCATCGGGCTCTTCGGGGCCTTCGGCCAAAAACCTCCGAAGAGATCGTAGGTTCGGCGACCCAGCAGAAGATCGAAAGCGTTGCCCTGCGCCTCCACGATCGCTTTTCCGGCTTCGTCGTCGTGATGCGGCGCTGACCATCCGCCGTGTTTGAAGCCGCTACCGGTGTCCTCCTCAGGCCCGCCGGGGGCTTGGATCACGCCGTCCAGAGAAATGTGTTCTATGATTTTGACCTTGCGCATGCTCGATTTCCTCTACAGGTTTGTGTCGCTGCGTCAGCTGGGCTACTTGCCCCGCCCGTTCGCGCGGGGTACCAAACAATCGCGCGTGGCGAACGCTTCCCCTGCACAGCCGATCCGCTCTCTCCGAAGTCATCCCGCTGCCCTGAGTGCAGTCGCGAAGGGAACCCATCCGCGCCTCTTATTCTGTGGACTCGCGAGTTTTTTGTTTTTGTCTCCGCTTCGCGGAGCTACGTTTCTTCATTTCTCGACTCGCTCCGCCCCCGATGTGTCATCCCGAACCCATCCGCGCCTTGTGCGCATGGTTGAGGGATCTGCTGTTGCGTTCTTAAAAAAGCTCACTCAAACATTCACCCACTTCAAAACTTTTTGGCGATGGGCCAGTTTGAATTTTCCTGGTCGTCGCTCCAACCGTCAAAATTCAAACCGGCCCACCATCGCGAAACCGCCACTTAGACTTTTTATCGCCACGCTTGTAGATTCGCGCACCCACCAAAACGATTCCGTTACTCCGAACTTTTTCTGGCGGATCGGCCCGAAGTTTTCTCATTCCCGAATGGCTCCGCACCCGCCCGGTCATTTGCCTCGCCGAAAAGGGGTTTGCAAAAGTAACTCCTTTTGCGCTTCTTTACTCGCGCAGGGTATTCGCGTTCCGCGCTGGCGAAGCAGCCAGCTTTTCGTTGTTTGTTGGTGCGTACCGTCAGAGTCCGCAAAGAGGGAAGGGCAGTTGCACCGTAGTCCCGCGAACGCCTCCTCGTCAATCAGTACAACTCTGTACGATGCATGCTCGGTGTACTATCGTAGAACGAAACCAGCGGGAGCGATGCCATGGTCGACTTATCAATCGCAGAAGGAAAACTGAAGCTGTCTGTGATGGGCGCTGACAAGCTTTGGGCCCTGAAGAGCAGCCTCGAAATTCCGCTTGTTCACATCGCCGCCGTCCGCGCAGACCCGGAAGTCGCGCGCTCCTGGTGGCACGGAATCAGGATGCCCGGGACCAACGTGCCCGGCGTGATCACCGCGGGAACTTTTTATCAGCACGGCAATCGAGTCTTTTGGGATGTTCATCATCCCGAAAAAACCATCGTCATCAGCTTACATGACGAGCAATACAGTGAGTTGATTATCGAGGTCGCTGACCCGCAGCAAGCAATCAGCCTGATTCAAGGCGCCCTCTGAACGTCTCTGTTTCAAATTTTTCGCCGGTCCGGCCGAGTTTTCCGATTCCCGGATAGCTCCGCCGTCTTCTTGTCGCCCCGAATGGAACGCTCGTCCTTCTCCATGTCTACTTCCTTCCGAAGGTCAGCACGAAGCCCACTGATACGCGCACGTTCTGCTGCATGCGCCTCTCACCGACGAAGCCTGGAAAGCCCGTCCTGGGATCGATCTGGATCTCCCGAAACAACGAGGGAAGGTAATCGGCTTCGACCGCGCGAATCGACAGCAGATGATTCACGGGAAC
>DATFQU010000181.1:0-5862 GCA_035264005.1 Candidatus Acidiferrales bacterium | reverse complement strand
GATGAAGCCGAGCTGAGCAAGCGCCACGTTCTGGTCTTTTGGCGTGAATGACTTATCGACGCTTTCGGTCTGCGGGCCGGGATAAACGTATTCGATGACGGGATATTTCCGAGAAGGGTCGAAATCGAACGGCTTGATCATGACACCGTAGAGATCCGTGACTCCGTCGGCGGCCTTGACGTGAAACGGTTCCGGATATTTGAATCCGGCGGCGAGGAGGCGCGACACATCCGTGGTTTCGAGATTGGCCACCACGGCGCCCTGGTCGTCGTAGAGCGCGGATTTGGGCGCGGTGTCCACACGTGAAAAGTTGTTGATGAAATATTTGCCGGAATCGGACGCGCTAATAGCATCATTGAAATTCCCTGGAGTAAGGAGTTTTAGGCCTGACCCATCGAGATTCACTCGATAGAGATGCTCGTAGTAGGGATCTTCGCCAGTCTCCCGCCCATTCGCCGTGAAATACATGACGCGGGCTTTGTCGTCGACGGAGAGGATCGGGCCGGCCATATATTCGCCGGAGGTGATCTGGTTTTTCAGATGGCCGGTGGCGTCATAGAGATAGTAATGGCCCCAACCGTCGCGCTCGGACCACCAGATTAGTTCCTGGCCGTTGCCGATCTGGCGAAGCGGCTGCGTGTCGAGGTAAACGTTGGAGCGCTCTTCGATCAAGGATTTCGATGTACCCGTGGCGGTGTCCGCGACGCAAACGTCGATGCGGTGCAGGTCGCGGCTGGAGCGCAGGAAATAAATTTTGTCTGAGCTGTCCGCCAGCCAAGGACCGGTCATGAATCCGCCGAAGCCGCCGAGATTCTGGCGTTCGCCTTGCAGCATCTGCTGCTCGTGCTCGCGAGTGCGATCGAGAATGCGATCGGTGGCGATTTCGAGACTTTGGTCTTTGAAGGCGGCGGTCTGAATCAAAACGTGCTGCTTGCTGGCGACGTCAAAAACCAGAAGCTCTTCCTGCGGAGCGTTTTCGTCACCAGCCATCGCGTAGCTGTAGGTTTCCAGAGTAGGACGCGGATTCGCGAGCGTGTGAATCACCCACAGATCGGCTACTTTGCGCTCGTCGGCGCGAATCAATGCGAACTTCTTCGAGTCCTTCGACCAAAAGATCTGGATCGCCGGAGTGCGCGGGCCGGCCTCGTTGGTGTCGCCTTTCTGTGATTTCTTGAGCTGTTCAATCTCTTCGTCAACCAAGACTCGGGCATAGCTGTACTTGGCGACGCCGTCGGTGGTGAGTTGGGTCTCGACGACGGATTTGTTGCCGGGATTCTTCGCGGCCTTCGCGTAATTGGCAGCATCCATCATGTAGAGATTGAAACCGCGGGCAAAGACAATCGTTTTTTCATCAGGAGAAATGGAAGCCCACATGGGTTTGACGGGAGGAGCTTCGAAGCCGTCAAGCCGAGTCAGTTTTTCAGTAGCGAGGCCATATTCGAAGTAGATTTTTCGCGTTTCGGGCTTGGGTTCTTCGCCTTGGGCTGCTTGGTTCTGGCCGTTTTCGCGTCGCTGCCCCATTTGCTGATTTTGCTTCTGTGCGTTGCCTTCCTGAATTGTTTCCTCGTTGTTCTGTTTCTCTTGATTTTCTTGCGCTTGCTTTGGCTCGTTCGGAATTACCGCATCTTTCCAAACTTCGATATCGAATTGCAGCGCAGTGTCTTTTTTCACGAGCTTCAAATTCTTGATGGGCAGGTTCTGCGCGTCATAGGGGAAATTCGTCAACATGGAAAGCTGTGCGGCGAGCTTTGCGTTGTCGAACAGCGGAGTCCTGGATTTGCGGACAGGGTCGACCATCCAATAGTGCGTGCCTTCAGGAGTTTGGTAGCTGTACCAGAAGCGGTCCGAGAGTTCGAACCAGTGCGGCCTTACTTCGGTGTCGAAGACGAGTTTACTGACCTCGGATGGAACGAAGCGCGCGGCGAGAGTGAAGTTCGGCTCAATCGATGCTGCCGAGGCATTCGATTGCGTCTGCTGCGGCGCGGCATGCGCCAAGACAGTTAGGCACAGCACGATCACCATGAACGCCGCGAGCGAGAAACACATTCGGAAACTGCTGGCCGTCTGGCTGGATGGGGGCATTAAGCGCTTCATCAGAGAGTCTCCTTCTCGCAAGCGCCACGGAGGACGCCGGCAGCGAGCTGTATGTAGAGCGGCGAATGATAAAACTAAAAATGAAAAAATAACAGAGGAGTACTTACACGTGGTGTCAGCGGCCGTTGCGCGAACAAAGAAGAACGAGGGAGCGTTCAATCAGGGTGATAGATTCGCCAGCTCGCGCGAACTTGCCGGGCTCCGAGAATCCGGGGTTGCGTGTGTCAATTATAAACTCCCAGTTGCGGTCGGACTCGAGTTCCGGAACGGCAAAATCAACCGGCTGATGGTAGCAGTTCAGCAGGAGAAGGAAATCGTCGTCCATTACTGGCTGAGCGTTCAAATTCACATCGCCTAGCGTGTGGCCATTCAGAAAAACGCCCAAACATCGCTGCCAGCCCTGATCCCATTCGTCATCCGTCATCCGTTTGCCATCCGGCCGAAGCCATAGCACATCGGCATCTTCCGCATAGCGGATGCTGCGGTCTTGAAAGAATTTGCGACGATGCAGATTGGGGTGGTCGATCCTGAATTTAATCAGGCTAGAAGTGAATTCCAAGAAAGCCTGCTTGCGTTCGTCGAGATTCCATTCGTACCAAGTAGTTTCGTTGTCCTGACAGTAGGCATTGTTATTGCCGTGCTGGGTGCGGCTGATCTCGACGCCGCCAGACAGCATGGGCACACCCTGCGAAAGAAATAGCGTGGCCAGAAAATTTCGCTTCTGCCGCTCGCGCATTTCGATGATCTTGGGATCATCGGTTGGCCCTTCCACACCCATATTCCAAGAATAATTCTCATTGGAGCCGTCGCGATTGTCCTCGCCGTTGGCTTCGTTGTGCTTCTCGTTGTAACTCACGAGATCGTTAAGAGTGAAGCCGTCGTGAGCCGTGACGAAGTTGATGCTGGCGAACGGACGGCGACCATCGCGTTGGTAAAGGTCGCTTGAACCCATGAGGCGGTAGGCGAGATCAGAAAGTTGTCCGGCGTCGCCCTTCCAGTAGCGGCGAACCGTGTCGCGATATTTTCCGTTCCATTCGGCCCACAGTACTGGGAATTTGCCGACTTGATATCCGCCTTCTCCCACATCCCACGGCTCGGCGATGAGTTTCAGTTGGGAAAGAATGGGATCCTGATAAATGACGTCAAAAAAAGCGGAAAGGCGATCGACGTCGTGTAATTCACGCGCTAGGGCGGCAGCGAGATCAAAACGGAATCCATCTACGTGCATTTCAACAGCCCAGTAGCGAAGGCTATCCATGATCAGGCGAAGCACTTGCGGATGGCGAACGTTGAGAGTGTTCCCGGTGCCCGTGTAATCCATGTAGAGGCGAGGATTGTCGGGAGTGAGTCGGTAATACGTTAAGTTGTCCACGCCGCGAAAACTCAGCATGGGACCCAGATGATTGCCTTCCGAAGTGTGGTTGTAAACCACGTCCAGAATCACCTCGAGGCCATTCCGATGGAGAGTCTTAACCATCGATTTGAATTCGGCAACTTGGCTGCCGCAGTCTCCGGAGGCTGAGTATCGCGCAGCCGGAGCAAAAAAATTCGTGGTGTTATATCCCCAATAATTTTTCAAGCCGCGATCGACGAGATGCTTGTCATCGAGAAAATCGTGAATCGGCATCAGTTCAACTGCCGTGACGCCCAGAGATTTGAGGTACTTGATGCTTGATTCGGCAGCAAGTCCGGCATAGGTCCCGCGAAGTTCCGGCGGGATGTCGGGCTTCTGAACGCTGAATCCCTTGACGTGAACTTCGTAAATGACGGAGTCGCTGAGCGGGATTCTCAGAGGGCGGTCGCCATCCCAATCAAAATGTGGATGTCCGACGATGCACTTGGGCATGCCCCAGGAGCTGTCACGCTCGTCGGGCTTGTAGTCTTCGGCGCCATTACCCAGCTCATAAGGAAAGATGGGCGCTCTCCAATCCACTGCACCGCAGATTGCGATGGCATAAGGGTCGATTAGCAATTTGGCAGGATTGAAACGCAAACCTTTGTCCGGTTCGTAAGGACCATACACGCGGTAACCGTAGAGCTGGCCAGCCTGCACGCCCGGTAAGTACCCATGCCACACGAATGACGTTTGCTCAGGGAGCTTGATGATTTCGGGATTGCGGTCGTCGCGAGAGGAAAAGAGGCATAGCTCGACGGCGATGGCCTGTTCCGAATAGAGGGCGAAGTTCACGCCGGAACCGTCCCACGTCGCACCTTGAGGATATGGCTTCCCGAGAAGAGTTGTCCGCGTCATGTTATCCGCTTATCCGCCCGTGCGAGTTACGCGCACCAGTGGCTCCCGACTATTGCACAAAGGCCGTCTCTTGGAGGGAAAAAGACGAAGCCAGATTTCGAGGCCCAATCGTGAAACGCATTCGTTCGATGATTTACGAGTCGCGGGCGTTACACGACAGCAGGAGCAAGATAAATTGGCGCTTTCTCGCGTTAACTCAGCAAAGCGAGTAGAATGTGGCGCGATTTGCAGGCCGAGGAGGAAAACATGACGCGCACTCGTGGATATGTACTTCTGATTTGCATGCTAGTGGCGCTGCCGACGGCGGCGCAGGCGCCAAGTTTGAGCGATGTCTACGCGCAGATTCGGACGGAAGAAACCAGCAATTCTAAGATCATGTGGATTATCCACGAAGTGGCGGATGTCTATGGGCCGCGGGTCACCGGGACTCCGAATTTGAAAGCGGCCGACGACTGGGCCGTGCGGACGATGAACTCGTGGGGGCTTTCGAATGTGCATTTGGAGCCGTGGACGTTCCAGCCGCCGTCAGCGGCGACGCCCGTACCGGGATGGGCGAACTTGGAGCTGGCGGCAGAGGCGGTTGCGCCATTTCATCAGGAGCTGATGGTTGAGCCTTTGGCGTGGACGCCGAGCACGAAGGGCGAGGTGAAGGCTGAAGTCGTGCTGATTGACCCGCCGGGATTGAGGGCGCCCGCGGGACTTGGATTTGGCAGCGGCCCAGCGCAAGACACGCTGAAATCTTCAGGCACACCGCCGCCGATGCCCGCAGCGGCTGCCGAGGAAGCTCCAAAGCAGCCTACGCAGGAGGAACTCGACGCGTACTTGAATTCGGTAAAGGACAAAGCACGCGGCCACATTGTACTAGTGGGCCAGCACATTGAAGTTCCCGAAGACTTCACGCCGTCGCCGATGCGCCGACCCGAGAGCCAGTGGGCAGATATGTTTGGCCCGAATGGCACGGGCCTTCGTTTCAACCGCGGACAGGCTCCGCAATTGGCTCCGGGCCAGTTGTCGAGAGCGGAGGTAATGAGACAGGTGGACCAATTCCTCGTGGACAACGGAGCGCTCGTGCGCATCAATGACGCGGGACGAGCGCACGGCGTCATCGTGGCCCAACAGAACAACACGTATGATTGGACGCGGGCCGTTCCAACGCTGGTGATGCGCAACGAGGACTACGGCCGCATCACGAGGATACTCGCCGACGGCACGCCGGTAACACTACGGATCAACATTCAGAACAAAGAGTATCCGCAAGGCACGACGGTTTATAACGCAATCGGAGAAATCCCAGGCACTGACAAGAAAGATGAAATTGTCATGCTCGGAGGACACTATGACTCGTGGCATGACGCGACAGGAGCGACCGACAACGGCATCGGTTCCTCGATGATGCTGGAAGCGATTCGCCTGCTGGCGGCAGCGCACGTGCAGCCGCGGCGAACGATTCGCGTGGCGCTGTGGAGCGGAGAGGAAGAAGGATTGCTCGGCTCATTGGCGTACGTGAAGCAGCACTT
>DATFQU010000180.1:0-7106 GCA_035264005.1 Candidatus Acidiferrales bacterium | reverse complement strand
TGCAGCCGCGGAAAGCCATGTCATCGTATCCGCCGCCATGAAGAGTTGGCCCAAACGTGTAGAGTTTCGTGTGGTGAGTTTCGGGATCAATGATGACGAGGTTCGGGTTGGCATCTTCGTTCTGTAACGCCCAGAGCCGCTGAGTGGAAGGATCAATTTTCAAGCCGTCGTTGTGGCCCTTCACCGTGTAGATGTGGGCGATACTGCCATCCATACGGTAGTCGACCACCTGGCTGCTCAAGCCATCGGAGCCGTCCGGGGCGTGACCGTCTCCATAGCCGATGAAAACGTGGTCTCGCAGCACCGCGACGGAATCTGGCGCACTTAGTCCCGCGGGAGCGGTTGCGAATACAGACAGCATGTAAGGCGCCTTCGTTTTGGGGCCTTGACCGAAGGCCGAGATCGTTACCAGGCCCGATATCACAAGAACTGCGATTGCCGAGAACAAAATTGCTTTTGACTTATCCATGTCCTTCCCCTCCTGCGGACTTGCCAGCAAAATCGGCAGACAGCTTAGGCGGAAGGGAGCGTGCTTCCGGTGAATGCCCTATGAATATTCGTTTTCGCACGTATGAACGCCGTTGAAACGGGTACGTCTGGTACGTAAGATCCGAATCGCTCGTTAGTCGAGGATGAGGAGGGAGGCGCCGGATTTGGAGGTGATACGGTGAGGGGAGCCGGGTTCGTCGGCGACGTGATAGGTCATCCTGAGCGAGGACGCCTGACTGAATATCGCATCGTTTATTGGCGGTCGTGCTTAGCCAAGACCTGCTTGATCTGATCCGTCTTGAGAACCAGCCAAGACTGGCCTTTGTTTTGAAAAAGGATTCCCTCGACGCCAGCGCCCTTGACTGCCATTCGTAGTGCTTCGAGGCCTTCGATTTCGGCGTAACTGTCATGAAGGCGCTTGTCGTCAGAAGATGTGTACAGCGGAAGCAGCGTCAGGCCTTGTATCTTCGCAAGGCCGGTCAATTTGATCCTGTCGCTTGATTTGACTCTGTACGCGATGCCGCTTGGCATTTCGTTGATCGACGCCGCATCGACGCGCACAAAGAATACGTGCCCTGGGATTAAATGACAGAAGGCTTCGTAGTCCCGAGTTCGCTTGTATTCGCTGATGTCGAATATAAGGCGATCGATGTCGACATTTCTATTTCGCGGAAAAAATGTTTCGAACATCTCCGACTTTCCTTAAGAACAGCCTACGCGGCGTCCAACGGATACGTTGAAGAGCAATAAGGCGTTCTGCATAAAGTAGCATTTTCGGAGGGACGAGGGCGAATTAGTCGAGGATGAGGAGGGAGGCGCCGGATTTGGAGGTGATGCGGTGAGGGGAGCCGGGTTCGTCGGCGACGTGATAGGTCATGCCGGCGCGGAGGGTGAACTTGGGGCCGTCCTTGTGCTCGATGACGACCTGGCCGGAGACGACGAACATGATGTGGCCTTTGCGGCACCAGCGGTCGGCGACGTATTTGCGGCTGTAGTCGACGAGGCGAAGCTGGACGTTGCCGAGTTCGCGGACGCGGGTGGTGGCGGTGCCGGATTCGCCCATGAGGGTGGAGGAGGGGAATTCGGACCAATCGATGGCGCCGGCGGCGAAATTATCGAGCTTCACTGGGTCTCCGGATGCGGCGAATCGCGCCCGCGATTTCGGAGGGAATATAGCATAAGTGGAAGAAAGCGGCGCTGGGAGGCGATTGGCAGAGGGGCGGGAATCGCGTATGATGGGAGTTTCTGCAGGGACCTAGCGACCCTTCACACGAGACGTTCCGGGCAAGGCTGGATGCGCGCCTGGTTGCGTGTGAGCGGGCAGACCGGTCCTGACAAGGGAGCCAAGAAATGAAAGAGGGAATTCATCCGGATTATCATGCGGTGACGGTGCACTGCGCGTGCGGGCATACGTTTCAGACGCGTTCGACGCACAAGGGCGAACTGATTCGCGTGGAAATTTGCTCGAGCTGCCATCCGTTTTTTACGGGCAAGCAGAAGCTGATAGATACGGCGGGACGCGTGGAGCGTTTCCAGAAAAAGTACGCCGCGGCTGCGAAGAAAAAGTAGCGCGGGTTTATGTGCCGGCGTAGCTCAGTGGCAGAGCGAGGGTCTCATAATCCCTAGGCCGTGGGTTCGATTCCCCCCGCCGGCACCAGTTTTTCGAGTTTCTGCGTTTGACTTCCCACCTCTGAATTACTTTCCCGACGTTCAGTGTAGAATCGCGGGCATGCGGACACTTCTACTGATATGTCTATTCGTATGCGTGGCGGCGACGGCGGCGTACGCGCAGTCGCAGGCACCATCGTGGCAAGTGCAAACGAGCGGCGTGGACAGCAATTTGCGCGGCGTGAGCGTGGCGCGCGCAGAGCATCCTGCGGCGGGGCCGGTGGTTTGGGCGTGCGGGTCGCATGGGGTGGTGCTACGGTCGGATGATGATGGAAAAACATGGAGCCGCGTGGATGTGCCGGGCGCGGCGTCGTTAGATTTCAGGGCGATTCAGGCGTTCGGGGCCGCGACGGCGTACGTGATGTCGATTGCGTCGGGGACGTCGCGGATTTACAAAACGACGGATGCGGGAAAATATTGGGCGCTCGAATACCAGGCCGGGCGCAAGGAAATTTTTCTGGATGACTTGGCGTGCGCGTCGGAAAAGAATTGTTATGCGGTGAGCGATCCAGTGGGTGGAAAGTTCTTGTTACTGCACACAACGGATGGAACAAACTGGCGGGAGCTTCCGCAAGATAGGATGCCGACGGCGTTGCCGAATGAAGGGGTTTTCGCGGCGAGCGGGACGTCACTTGCGGTTTCGAAAAGCGGAATTTATTTCGTGACGGGCGGGGCGAAGATTGCGCGGGTTTTCCGGTCGAAGGACCGCGGAAAAACTTGGCGCGCGTTCGATACGCCCATTTCCAGCGAGAATGCGTCGTCCGGAATTTTTTCCATCGCGCAAAATGGAAACGCATTGGTGATTGTCGGCGGCGATTATAAAAATGTAACGAGTACGGAGCGAGTGGCTGCGTATTCGCGCGACGGCGGCGCAAGCTGGAAGCTCGCGGAGTCGGGGCCGCATGGATTTCGGTCGGCGGTGGTATTCCTGGACGGTTTTGCGGTGGTTGCAGTTGGGCCGAACGGAGAAGACATCAGCTTCGACGGTGGCGCGCATTGGAATGCGACGGACTCACTGAATTTAAATGCGGTCGCGGTATTTCGCTCTCAAGCTTGGTCAGTTGGAACGAAGGGAACGGTCGCGCAGATTTTTGTAGGTCGTCCCGTCCTGCACCTGCACTAAGCCCGATCGATTCCAGTCAGATTCGAAGTGCCGCTTGTGCGCAAGCAACGCAAAAGGAAAAAAGAGTCGCTGTGAAATCCCGCAGCTAGTTCATGGGAATGATGAGGTCGAGCTGGATGTCATTGCGGCTGTCGAAACTTGAAATGGTGTGGCGCGACGACTTGTGATGTTTGAATTCAGCGTAGATCTCGAAGTCGGTATTGGGCTCTAAGCCGGAGAACTGATAGTGCCCTTGCGCGTCCGAGATATGAGTTTGGACGTTGTTGGTTTTTTTGTTGCACAAGTAGACGATTCCATTGGCGATGGGAGTCTGGCTCTTGTCGAGGACATCGCCGTGAACGGTGCGGAGCTGGGAACGGTCGCGCTCGCTTTGAGCGTGGATGGAAGCTCCCGAGAGAACCAATACAACGAGGACAAGCGCTACCGACGACGTAATCCGAGTGGCTTTCAACTGGGCCCTCCCTCGTACAATTCGTCTGGCAAATCGGGCGCCGCGCTTACGCCCTCAATATTAGATGATCTGAATGGCACCAAAAGATGCAGTGGCAAACGGGCTACTCGTCCAGTTCGCTCTCGTCTTCCTCTTCGAGAATTCCCTCGTCATCCTCATCCGACTCGTCGCCGTCCTCATCGAGATTCTCGGCAGCGTCATCGTCCTCGTCGTCTTCCGAAATGACATTCAAGCGGACAGGATGAATCTGCACGACCTCGAGTTCGGCGTCGCATTCGAGGCAGGTGAGGATCTCACCTTCCTCCACTTCGTCTTCGTCCATGTCAATCTCGGCGTCGCACTTCGGGCATCTCACCACGGCAAACTCTCCTTGGGCAGTTTAATCGGCACCAGTGAGCGTATTATATAACGCTCATGTCAAGCAATGCTGATGGGGAGATGGAAACGACACAGGGGCGGGAGTATCCCGAGCGGCCGATTGTGGCCGTCGGAGGCGTGGTGATTCACGATTCGCGCGTGCTGCTGATCCGGCGCGGACAGCCGCCGCTCGCAGGGCGCTGGTCGATTCCCGGAGGAATTTTGGAAATTGGGGAAAGGATTGCGGAAGGAATCGAACGCGAACTGAGGGAAGAGACGGGCGTTCGGGTGCGGGTGCTGGATCTGATCGAGATTTACGAGAAGGTGCTGCGCGACAAGCAAAACGAGGCGAAGTATCACTTCGTGATTTTGGATTACGCGTGCGAATTCGTGGAAGGGACCGCGCGGGCTGGCGGAGACGTCACAGAGGCTGCGTGGGTGAGAGAGGAGCAACTGGATTCGCTGGCGCTGACGACAGCGGCGAAGCGGGTGATTCGCAAGGCGTTTTCAGCGGTGCGCGAGCGGGCGGCCGCGCAGCATTAAGGCCGGCACACGCACAATTGGTGATTATCCCGAACCAGGGTCACTGCGTGTTTCCGCGAAAGAGTCCGAGTGGTTTTCTGAGCAAGCCGTAGCCGATCATGACGCCGGCTGTCTCCAGTCCGACATACGCTGAAATAACCAGCGCGAGCCTCGAGTGAGGGATTCCGGAGCCTTCCGAAGCTTCTCCAGCCACAAAGAACAAGCCAATCAACACGCCCGCAATAATGACCACTGCCCAACCGTAATTCTTTGGCCCAAGTGAGCGGGACGGTCGTTTTGATTCCGAAACATCGGAGCTCCCGGGCACAAGCGCCGCCACACGCCGAGGAAGAGAACGACCGTTCCGGCGAATGCGGTGAAAAGCACTCCAATCAGGCCGCGGCGGAAATGCTCCGGGTAGAGAAGAAGAACGAGCACGAGGAAAACGGAGACGATAATTGTTCGAGTCAAGGTGTGACGGCTGATGGAACGGCCGCCTGCGACGGCGTTTCGGTGGATCCAGAATCCGATAGCGATCGTGGGAACGGCCACGCCCGCGAGAAGTCCGAGGAGTTTGGGGCCCGCAGGCAATCCCATCCACCGCGAGGGATGCCGGAGCATGGCGAGCGCATCGGCGGCAAGCGTGACGGCGACAGAAAGGATTGCAGCCATCTGCGCGCGGAGAAGAAAGCGCCGGTGCTCGGTTGGCTCTGCGTACCGGTGCGAGCCGCGAAAAGCACGCACCAGAGACAGAATTCCGAGAATGGCAGCTGCCTGAATGCCGAACGATCCGACGGCATCGTATGGGTCATCGGCGAACGCGTTTACGGCAGAGAGCGCGGGGTCATGCTTGGTATACATGAAGAAGAAATAAAACAAAGCTGCCAAGGCAAAGATGAAAAGCGAGCCGATTTTGAGGTTTCGGTCCGCTGTCAATGGAACGCCTCGAACTTTCTCGTCCATAATCGCCATCCTAGAAACGCAAGACTACAAGCTACGCCTCGCGGAAGTGCGCGAGGCGATCCAGCCGAGAATCGTCCAGGCAGATACCCAAAACGGAAAGATGCCGTAAAGCGTGTCGGGCGCGGAATGCGAGTGGCGGTCAATGGCGCCGAAAACTTGCAGGCAGAAAGTTACTGTGAGTGCGAGCAGAATCCAGCCAGCCAAAGATACCGGAAGATAAAACCAGCCCCATTCACGGAACCATTTTGTTTTCATCGCGCTTTCCGTTCGCAATTGAAATGCAGAGCTGCGTTAGTGCACCGGACCTACGTAGGAATAAATCTCGTCGGCGATCCAATAGTTAGCGAAGAGGATGGCGAAAAGTGTGCCGATGACAAATAGGGTCCATCGCCAGTGACGCCAGAAATCGCGAAAAGAGGAATATTGCAACGGAAGATCGGCGACGTAAGCGGCGCAGTAACAAACATTGGCGAGAGCGGCGAGTCCCAAAAGACGCAGAAGGTCGCCCCAATTGAACGCGGGGCGAAAATGAGGCCAGGTGGCTGCAATCCAAACGACAACAACAGCGGCAAGCAGAAAATTGTAGATGATTCGGCGGCGCTCCCAATACCCGATGGCGCCGGCGAATATCGTGGGCGATTCGGATGGTAAGGACGGGAGCGAGTTGGAACTTGTCATGACAAAACCTCCGGATGACGTTGGGCCCGGAACTATTCGTCAGTGGAAATTGCCCAAGATCCAAACGTTCGCCAGCGCGACGGCGAGGATCACTCCTGCGAGCCAAAGCATCCAGCGATGACGACGCCAGGAGTCGCGAAAAGAGGAAAGCTGGATAAAGACCTCGAGGCAGTAGGCGGACGAGTAAAGCACGTTCGCGAGAGCAGCCATAACGAAGAGCAAGAGAGCCGCCGGCCAGAACATCGCAGCGTGGAAATTTTTCCAGGAGCCTACGACCCACACCGCGACTACGCCAATGAGAATCAAATTGTACAGGATGCGGCGAGGCTCCCAGAAGCAAAGCGCGTCGTCGAAGATGCCGCGGAGTTCAGCGGGTTGCAGATGCAGGGATTGGGATGTGCTCATGTTATGGCTCCTCCAAGGAGATATCGATACCTTGGTACCTTACAGCTTGGAAGCCGATGTTTGCGTCGCCGTGATACGTGACATCCAAATGAGACGGAGTGATCCATTTCATTTTCAGACTGATGGTTCCACCTGCGTTCGCGACGTTATCGAGGATGTATGGATGGGGCACAGGACCGTCGCAATAAAAATCCAGGACAATGGTCCCGGTCCTCGGGATGTTGGCTTGTTGCAGCGAAACGCTAGTATCAACTGAGGCGCTTCCGAACCCGCCGTTCTGCAAAGTGCGAGCAATAGCAACATATCGTCCATCCGGGGATCGAGTTTCATTCTCCCAAACCGTGTCAGCCCCGCAGCCCGACGCTAATAACCACGTTGCTGTCAGCACCGACAAAGTCAACATGCGTGAGAGTCTCAAGTGCATCCTCAACTGGCGGAGGCGCTGGCGAC
>DATFQU010000179.1:0-2886 GCA_035264005.1 Candidatus Acidiferrales bacterium | reverse complement strand
GTTCGCTGAAAAGAACCAAATCTTATCTGCCCGCGAGCACCATCCACGCAGCCAGCGCCGCCTTTTTGTGGTCCTGTGTCCATGGAGGCCCAAGCGTTTTTCCCGCATTTGCGATTTGCCTCATCGCAGCCGCCGCGGCTTTGCCCAGAGCGGTTTTCGCTTCTTTTTCCACGTCGCGCTCGCGCATACCTGACACCGCAATTTTCATGCTCTTGCACGCGGCCCGGACCGCATTGCGAAAAAACTCCCCTTCCGCTGTGTGAATTAGCGGATGCGCCGCCAGTATCGCCGCAAGCGGCGGTAATTCCCTTCCCGAGGCCGTCAACACGACGCATTCCGCCAGCCGGTAACCTCGGTTCTGCAAAGTCTCCTCTGACACTCGAATCGCTTCGCACGCCAGCCGCTGCGACTCGGCTGCGCGCGTGGCGAGATACTTTTCCGCCGCGCTCAACGCCAGATTCTTCGCGTAATGGTATGGCTGCTTCTTCCCGCCTGCCTTTTCGTCGATGATCTGGACGCGCTCTCGCGCAATCACACTCACACGTCCGCGATCATTCGACACCGCCACCAGCACACCCCATCCAGAGTGCATTCGCACGCCTATCGCTGCCACTTTCATTGTGTGCAGATTAGACCGTGATGAATTTCGTCAATTCCGCCCCGCCAAGCTCCGCGATTTCCGGCGGCCCCACATTATAATTGCTGTACCGCATCCACACCGGCCGTACGCGCACATAAGTGATATGCGCCCACTTCAACCGGTCGCGGCCATCCGGAAATTGCTTGAGGTAAATTTCTTCCTGGATGCGTTTGAGCTCTTCTCCGCTCGGAACGTCCGCAATGCCCTCGTATTGCACCGTCCGCTCGTCGTGATTGCCGCTCTCGTACGCACCCGCAGCCCCGAAAACAACCGCCACGCGCGGACTTCGCTGCACATTGCGGAATTTTCGCGAAGTGTCCACGGTATCGAACACTAACTCGAGCTGGTCGCTCACCGCCACGCCCACCAGCGCTGCCGCCGGCGCGCCCTCGTGCGAAACCGTCGCCACCGTCGCCAGCGGATTCGCCCGCATGAATTCCAGCAACTCGCTCCGGCTAATCACGCGCGTGCCTCCCTCCGACCATCAAGCAATCTTGAGCGCGTCAAAATAATGGTTCTGCCCTTCATCCTCATATTCAATCGTCACGGACAAACCAGCCTCCGAAAGCTGCCTCCGATACTCCTCAGCTCCAAGCGAGCGTGACTCCAGTCCTGTCATCGCATCCTTCCATACCAACGGCTCCGTGCCCGCGCACGAAGTAAACAGCAGCCGGCCGCCGGGCAACAATAGATCCGCCATCCGTCGGATCAACCGCCGCTGATCTTCGGGAGAAAGCAAAAATATCAGGCCCCAAGCCAGCACAGCATCGAAAGTTCGACCAAAGAATCGCGAATCTTGCGCCGCTTCGCAAACAGCCGGTGTATTGGGCAGATTGCGCCGAAACGCCTCGACGAACGATGGCGCCGCATCGACACCAAAAGCGTTCAGCCCTTCCGCGACCAGTATCTCCGTAATGGGAAATCCCGGCCCGCAGCCGAGGTCAATCACCGAGGCTCCGTGCGGTAGCGTTCGGGCCCACTTTCGCACCTCATTTACGCCAACGCCCGTCGACCGGCCTTTGCCACGGCGCGCCAGAAATTCCGCGGCAACACCCTCATATCCGTTAGATCGGTCCATCAGGGGCTCACTGCCGCCCGGCGAATAAAACCTACGCCAGCGCCTTCGGAATCGACTCTTCCCATCTGCCCTGCGCCTTCAAAATCAGTTCCACCAACTCGCGCGCCGCTCCCTCTCCGCCCTTCGCGCGTGTGACGTAATGCGCCGCGCGCTTCACTTCAATGACTGCATCGCCGACGGCAACCGCGAGTCCCGCGCGCTCCAGCAGCGGCAAATCCGGCAAATCGTCGCCCATATACGCCACTTCTTCGTCTCGAACGTTCGCGCGCTTCACAATCTCCTCGAACGCGCTCACCTTTCGCGCCTGCCCCTGAAACACAAACTCGACGCCCATCTCCTGCGCTCGCTGCGTCGTCGCCGGCGAATTCCGTCCTGTAATCACTCCGCTACGCAAACCCACAATGGATGCCAGCTTCACTCCTGCTCCGTCATGCGCATTGAACACCTTCAAATCCGCCACCGCGCCGTCCGGAAACGCCTGTAGGCATACCGTGCCATTCGTCAGCGTGCCGTCCACGTCCATCAGCAGCAGCCGAATCTTCTTCGCCCGCCGCCTCACCTCCGCCGAAATTTTCTTCACGCCCATAGATGTTTACGCTGTCATTCCGAGCGAGGATGCGACGAGCATCCGAGGAGGAACCTGCTTCTGTAGCATCCCGCGGTATCCAGCGCGAGCAACGTGAACCTGTCTGTTTTTGAAGAATCGCATCGAAAAGTTTGTTTCCTATTCGCACGTTTTCTGTGCGATGTATTCGCTTCGGGTTTTTCCAACCTCTAACCTCCCGCTCCCAACCCGAGAACAACCGGTTTATTTTCGTCGCCCGCCGCTCTTCATCGGGCCGACGAGGTCCGTTGTCCGGATTCCGGTGGAGTCCACCGGACTCCCGAAACCGAAGAACCTGCTTCTTTAGCACGACCCACCCGCCCTCCGGTGCGCGCGACGCGAACTTGCTGCTGCCGAAGAGCCGGATCAAAAAATTTCCTTCCTATTCGCACGCCTCCTGTGCGATGTATTGGCCCGCACATTCACACTTGCCTGCTGTTCGAAGAACAGCATCGAACAGCATTTCTTCCTATTCGCACGTCTCTTGTGCGATGTATTCAACCCGCATCTCACTCACCAAATCGCGAAACGTCTCATGCTCCGCATGCAATTTGCCTTTCCAAC
>DATFQU010000178.1:0-11009 GCA_035264005.1 Candidatus Acidiferrales bacterium | reverse complement strand
ACCTTGCAGGCGAGCCGCTTCGGTTTGCACGTCCGAGAGACTCTTCATTGCGTCGATGCGCGCGAATTCCGGAACGAGGGGTTTTGCGCCTGCGGCGTCGATGGCAGCGGTATTGATGCAGCTGGCGTAGAAGTCGCCGATTTTTTGTTCGGACGAACCGCTGGCAGCGCTACGATCGGCCGCGGCATGCTCGAGAATCGTGTGGAGCGTGTCCTCGTTTTCGTTGGACATGACGGAATCGATGCCCCAGGAAGAATACGCGGCGGGGATGGGGTTTTTTGTGAGCCAGCCGCCAACGGCAAACTGAAAGAAATTGGTGCACGGGCTGACGCTGCGATCGAGGTTAGAGAGAGGGAAGCCGTGCTGCGCGGAGGCGTCAGCGGAGTGCGCGGCTTGATCGGCGGAGACCGAGGCACTTTCGGAAGCGAATGGGTAGCAATCCGTGCTGCGGGATTGGGCAGCAGCGATGGCAGGAATCAGGAAAGCAGCGATAGCAAAGGACAAACTCAGCCGCAAAAAACGCATCGGTCACCTCAGTTTGTGGACAGAACAATTTACGCTGGGAAGCATAGCATGGTCTGCGTTTGTTACCGACAAGGGCGCTACTTGAACCAGCTGTAGCCGAGGGTAAACAGGAGGCTCGCGTTCAGTCCGGGATTGAGATGGCCGAGGCTGGCATTGGAATGATGCACGGCCTGAATTTCGAAATTCCAGGAGCGTTTGGGGCGCTTGAAAAAACGAAATCCCAGCGCACCCTGCGAAGTGAAGTTGACGTAAGACGTATTGCCCGGCGGAACGTTTGAGGTGGTGAACAGGATGCCGCCGGCGATGAGGGCGTAAGGATCGATCTTTTTCCCGCTTGTGAAGTTCCACTGAAAAATTACCGGCTTGAAGCTTGCGCCGTAGACCGCGCCGCCAGGCTGCATCACGAGATACAGCGGCATGAAGTCGGCGGCGAATTCGAAATTGCCGCGCGCCCAGCCGTGGAGATGGTCGCCGGTGATGATTTTGCCGACGCGGCCGCCGGCGATGAGAAACTGCGTCGTGTCGGCGTGGCCGAGCCCGGTGCCGCCGCCGATGAAGGGCTGCAATTCCCATGCGCCGCGCGAGAGGGATTGCTCGGGAAGACTCTGCGCGTTACTCGCTGCAGCGATCGAAAACAGCATGACTGCAAAGAAACAGAATTTCATTCGGCGTGCACCTATCAAAGCCGCGAGTAGATTCAGAATCCGGGGCTAGCGTAGCACTCTTCGGAGAATCTTCAAGAAATACAAACGTGCGTGCACGAACATTCTCAGCGAATGTTCGTTGCGCAGGAATGCTTTCAGATACAATACGCGACCTATGGCCAAAGTCACTTTTCTGGGAGCAGTGGGCGCGGTAACGGGTTCTAAATATCTTGTAGAGGCGGGCGGCAAGCGCTTGCTGGTCGATTGCGGGCTTTTTCAGGGGGGCAAGGACTTGCGGCAGAAAAACTGGGACCGCTTGCCGATCGAGCCGGCGTCAATTGATTCGATTGTGTTGACGCACGCGCACATCGACCACACAGGCTACTTGCCACGCATTGTGCGAGACGGGTTTCGCGGCCCGATTTATGCCAACTCGGCGACGCACGATCTTTGCCAATTGTTGCTAGCCGATTCGGCTCACCTGCAGGAAGAAGACGCACGCTTTGCCACCAAGAAAGGCTATTCGAGCCATAAGCCCGCGCTGCCCCTTTACACGGTCGAGGATGCGCAGCAGGCGCTGAAATTGTTCAAAGAAGTTCCGCGCAAAGATCCGTTTACAATTAGCCCGCAATTTACGGTGAAGCCTTCGGACGCTGGGCACATTCTTGGATCGTCGTCGCTGCAAATTACGATCACCGAGAATGGCAAATCCGGGATTGTGGTTTTTTCAGGAGACGTGGGGCGCTACAACCAAACCATCCTCAACGATCCGGAGCCGATTGCGAAGGCCGATTACATTCTGTGCGAATCGACTTATGGCGACCGCGATCATCCTTCGACTTCGCCATTCGAAGAGATTACTGAGCATGTGAACCGCGTTGTGAAACGCGGCGGCGTGATCGTGATTCCTTCGTTTGCAGTGGGCCGCACGCAAACGCTGATGTACATTTTGCGGAAACTTGAAGATCAGCAGCGGATTCCAAAGCTGCCTACGTTTGTGGACAGCCCGATGGCGAGCAACGTCACGGACCTTTACGTGCGCCACAAGGAAGACCATCGACTGTCGTTTTTGCAGGAGGAACAAACAGGAGACAAGGATCCGCTCGACGTGCATGAGGTTCACATGACACGGACTGTGGAAGAGTCGAAATCGATAAATAATGTGAAAACGCCGTGCATCATCATGTCGGCGAGCGGCATGTGCACAGGCGGGCGTATTTTGCATCATTTGAAGCAGCGGCTACCCGATCCGCGCAACGTGATTGTCTTTCCAGGGTATCAAGCGGATGGAACGCTGGGGCGTTATCTCCTTGACGGAGGGAAAGACGCGCGCATTCACGGCGAGCACATTCCCGTTCGCGCGGAGATTCAGGAAGTCAGCCAATTTTCAGCGCACGGAGACCGCACGGAACTGGTGCGCTGGCTTTCGGGTTTCACCGCGCCGCCGAAACAATTGTTTCTCACGCACGGCGAGCCCGCGGCAGCGCAGTCATTCCGCGGAACGGTGCAACAAAAGTTGGGATGGAACGTGACCGTGCCCACACAGAGCGATTCGTTCGATCCGCTCGCGTAAGAAGCGTTGGATGTTTCACTACGTATGCAGGAAGTGTTGCGGCAAATGTGGTGTGCACTCGCAAAAAATATTTCAAATTGAGGAAACCTTTTCGGGCGTTCGTCAGTCCAACCAATCAAACGCACCACTCAGGGTGAGAAGCTACCACCACAGGGCAACCTGCTTCTCACCCCACTTTCTTGCGCTTTAGCTTCCCGGACGAGACCAAAACGTTGGCTTATAACGCCCGGAATCTTTCTCCCACACAAAGTCGCGCTCTAATGTGACTTTTTTACCGGCAACGTTCAGCGTCATTATCTCAGTAATGCTACCCGGTTCCTTCTCGGTCGCAGCGATTGTCTTAAAAACACTTTGCTGTTCGACCCACTGATTCGGCCCCTCGCTCTCAGGTGGATACTCCCGTCCCTTCTCGACCGCATCAAGGACGACGCGAAGCTTGTGGCTTAAAACCTGCACAACTAGAAAGTCAGCCTGGTAAATGCCGGTCCCGTAAGCCACGGTATCGCCATGGATCACGATGTCGTCATTATTCGCGTCAATCAGTTTCTGCAGCCCGACAGTAATCACGTCATAAGCACCAAATGGAAACGGCGTGGAATTCGCACACTGCCAGCGCCCGTGAGATTCGCGTGTGAGTAGGACCAGTTCAAAATCCATAGAGCACTGTATTTTCAGCAGCGCGTCGTCGGAATCTGACTCAAAGCTACCGCGAAGAACGCCTACCGAGCAGACCCTCGGACGAAGAGGAATTCCCAGATGCAGCGAGGTGCTGAGTTGAGAACAGGTCTCCGCCGTGCAATTTTCTAAGATGTGCGCGGCATCTTCGGGCGAGGCGAAAGATGTTGCCCGAGTCCCGCATCCGGTCATTGAAATAAAAATCAGGAATGCACAAACAGAAAGCAGTGTCGTGCTTTGGCGCCGTGCGGGCCGGATAGGTGTCACGACGAAATCCCCGGTTAGCCTTTTGTGCGCAGTTTTGTCAGGCGGGCGTCGGCGGCGGCGAGGGTGGATTCTTTTTTGCAGAAGGTGAAGCGGAGGTGTTGCGCGCCGTCGGCGGGATTGTGGTAGAAGCTCGAGCCGGGAACGGCGGCGACGCCGATTTCTTTAACGAGATAGCGCGCGAATTCGACATCGTTCGGGAATCCGAAATTCGAAATGTCGGTCATGATGTAGTACGCGCCGCGCGGCTTGAAACACTTGAAGCCCACACTGGTCAAAATTCCGAGCAAACGGTCGCGACGCTGCAAATAATCGGCGGCGAGCTGTGTGTAGTAGGAATCCGGCGAACGGAGAGCCAGAGCGCCAGCCTCCTGCAAAGGCGCGGCCGCGCCCACCGTAAGAAAATCGTGAACCTTGCGAATCGCGGAAGTGACTTCCGGCGGAGCGATGGCCCAGCCGACGCGCCATCCGGTAACGCTGTAGGTTTTGGAGAGCGCATTGATGGTGATGGTGCGTTCGCGCATGCCGTCGAGCGAAGCGCCGGAAATGTGCTGCGCGCCATCGTAGAGCATGTGCTCGTAGATTTCGTCGGTGATGAGAAACGCGTTGTGGCGAATGCAGAGATCACGAATGGTCTCAAATTCCGCGCGGGTGAAAATTTTGCCCGTGGGATTGTTCGGCGTGTTCAGGATGATGGCTTTTGTGTTCGTAGTGAATGCGCGAGCCAGCTCATCGGGATCGAATGACCATTCGGAATCGCCTGCGGGCGGACGCAGGCGCACAAAGCGCGGAGACGCGCCGCTCAGAATCGCGTCCGGGCCGTAATTTTCGTAGAACGGCTCGAAGACGACAATTTCGTCGCCAGGATTGATGATGGCCATCATGGCGGACATCATGGCTTCGGTCGAACCGCAACAGACAGTGATTTCGCGCTCGGGATCGATTTCGATTCCATGCTGGCGCGCGAATTTCTCAGCGATAGCGTTGCGCAGCGATTTTGCGCCCCAGGTGATGGCGTACTGATTGATGTCGCGCGAAATTGCGTCGCGCGCGGCGGCCTTGATTTCCTCGGGTGCGGCAAAATCGGGAAAGCCCTGCGAGAGATTCACGGCGTTGTGCGCGAGAGCAAGGCGGGTCATTTCGCGAATGACGGATTCGGTGAACTGGCCGGCCTTCGCAGAGAGCTTGGGGCCGGCGGAAACTTGAGTCGGCACCGCGGGATTCATCGTCTGCCTCCGTAAAGCCGGCGGTAAATGGCTGCGTTGCGCATCACGATCTCCACGTATTCGCGAGTCTGCGTAAACGGAATCGATTCGACAAATTCGGGCAGCTCCATATACTTCTGGCCAGACTGCCAGAGAGTCACGCGATCTTCTCCTGCATTGTACGCCGCGAGCGCTGCTTCAGCACTGTGAAAACTGCGCAGCAACTCGCCGAAATATACGGTGCCGAGACGCAGATTGTAGACGGGATCGAGGAGTTGGTCTTCGGAGAATCCCATGTGCAGTTGGCGCGCGTAGCGATCGGCAGTTTCGGGAACGAGTTGCATGAGGCCAAAGGCGTTGGCGTAGGAGTGCGCGTCTTTGACGAAGGCGGATTCCTGATGAATGAGTCCGGCGATGACCATCGGATCGGTTTCTGTGCGGCGCGCATCGCTGCGAATTTGCGCGGCGTAGGGCAACGGAAACGAGAGCAGCCAAGCCTCGCGCGGGGCCGTCGCATACAGACGGGATTCCATGGATGGATAGACGTTGCGAATGGCAGCGATTGCGCTGTCGTAATGCTCGCCGCCGGTTGCTGCGCGCGCTAAATCGAATTGCAACGAGGCGGCGTGTGTGGCGTCGTATGCGGCGTGCAATTCGAGCATTGCGGAATCGTCGAAGCCGATGGTTTCGAGAGCCACGCTGCGCTGCACGTAGGGCAGAGCGTCGGCGGGCACCGACTTCAGGACTTCACGCGCGGGAGGAATTCGCGGAATGGCATCGAGCGCGGGGATTGTAGCGACGCGACCCTTGCCGATCGCGCGCAACGGCGCGGCGGCGTGCATGGCGAAATAGCTGTTTGGAAATCGGTCTTCGAGCTTGCGGAAATAGGCGCGCGCGACTGGATAATCCTTCTTCTGTTCCGCCGAGCGACCGAGCCAATAGAGAGCGTCGGGCGTGTAAATGGAATCGGGATGCGCTTCGAGGAAAGTTTCGATGAGGCTGGAGGCCTGATCGCTGCGATCCATGTACGCGGTCCAGGCGACGCGCCATTGCGCATTGATTGCGTCATCGCTTCCGGGAAATTTATCGGCGACTTGCTGATATTCGGCAGCGGCTTTGTCGCGGTCGAGCTTCACCCAGTAATAGTTCCCTGTCGCGAAGAGAGTGCGCTCGGTCCAGGGACTTGCGGGAGCGTGCGACTGCACCTGCGCAAGCGTCGCCAGCATATCGGCTTCATCGTTCGCGGAACGGTAAGCCTGTGACAGGTAATACAAGCGCTCCGCGTCAACATCGAGCGCCTGCGACTGAAGGGACGCCAGCAAACCGGGAGCGCCGCCGAGTTGCACCTGGCAATCCGCGATGCGAATCTTCGCGAGATCTTCATCGGGGCCATCGATTGAGGGCAGCGCGTTGTCGTAGGCCGTCTCGGCGTCCTGCCAGCGATGCGCGGCAAAGAGAGTGTTTGCGCGGAGCAGACGTTCGGACATCAAAGGTTGCGGAAAAGCGTTTCCCAGGGTGGCTTCGAGCGTGGTGACTTTTTGTCCAGCTTCGTCAGCCTGTGTGCTGAGCGGGAAACGGTCGTAGACTTCCAGATAATCTCCCGCAGCGGCAATTTGGTCGTTGGCCTGTTCGTGCGCCTGCGCGCGCAGGAAAATCAGAGTGGGATTTTGCTCGATGTTTTTCGCGGAGGCGAGCGCGTCGAGCGCCTGTTGCGGCTGATTCAGTGCGATGGCCGATTCGGCGAGGGCTTGCAGTGCGAGCGGATCCATCACGCTCTTGGGATAATCGCGGCGCAGAGATACGAGCTGATCGAGCGCAGCGTTATTGTTGTTCAAATTGCGGTCGACCTGAGCACTCCAGAAAAGAACGTAATCGGGAAGCAATTTTTCAGGCTTGGCGATGTCGAGCCAAGCGCGCGCCTCCGGATAGCGGCCATTGTTGTAGTCGTAGTAGCCAAGAGCCAGAGCGGCGCGCTCGCCGAGTTCTTCTTTCGCGTGAGTTTTGGTGAACCGGGAGAGCCGATTGTATGCGGGTCCGGGATCCTGACTTTTCGCGTGGTCCTTCTCCGCCTTTTCTTCTTCCTTTTTCAACGCACGAGATAGCGAAGTCAATTCGCGCACTTGCACGGCGAAGCGGACACTCGCGAGCGGCTTTTCGCGCAGAGCGGCAGGCTTGACGACGGCTTTTTGCGAGAATTCGGAGGCGCGCGCCAAACGGGGCGCTGCGCACAGGAAAAGGCACAGCACAGCGCAAAATGCAGACGCAAGAACGCGGATTCTTTTCAGCACAGGCGAATTAGCGACGGAGCACCGGCGAGGGATAAGGATATTCTCCGAGCGTTTCCGGATCACCATTGCCCAAAATTTCCACCAGCCAGTGATGAAAATAATCCACGGGGTGATCCAGAATCTTCTGAAAGCGGCGATCGTATTCTCTCCGTGCTTTATCAATTTCACCTCGAAGCCGGACGCAAATGTCGTTGTTCTCGCGGCCCTTGCGAACTTCCTCCGGCTTCAACATCTTGATGTCCTGCATGGAAACTTTTGCGACGCGATTGGCGCGCTTGTGGAGTTCCTGCTCGCTGGCCGGAAGGTTTGCAATATCGAACGGCGCTGGTTCATCAACCTGTTCTTCAACAATAGGTTCGGATGCGAGTTCCTGCGCGGATGTAACCTGCGGCTCGGCAATTTGCCCGTGAGCGTGAATTGCTTCTGCGGCCGGCGGCGCTGCGGCGGATCCTGGCGCCTCTACCTCTGCGTCCATCGGAATGTCAACAGGCTCTTCGGCAAGTGGTGACGCCTGCGCGCGCGGCGCTGGAATCTGGCGTTGCGGCGGTGCAATCGGCGGAGGCGGCGCAACTTCAACGCCGACTGCCTCGACGCTTTCTGAGCTGTCCTCCTCGGAAAGGTCGCGGTCACGCTGCTGCATCGCACCGGTGACAAACGATGAGACGACTTTAAGACTCGCGGTCAGAGAAGCGGCTGTTGCCTGCAGGCGGAGCATGGCGGGAAGAGTGTTCGTAGGGCGCGTGGAGGAGCACGCAGACACCAAATCCGCGTAAGCCTGCTGCAACTCCTCCAGAGTGCGTTGCAGCGGAATCAGACTGTCGCGGACGGCCCTCGAAACGGCGTCTTCGAGACCACGCTCCCGTGATTTTTTCGGGTCAGCCATCGCGCAGAATGCCCCTCGCGCGATTATGGAAACGCGCGCAAACGGTGTCAACACGCATTCCTGCGGCGCGTTCCTTAGCTAAGATATTGTAGCGGCGCGATTTTGTTACTGGCCTCCTTGCATTGCGTGAGGCTTGATCAGCTCATCGAGATAATCGGACTTGCTCTCGACGCGTTCCAGATGCGGATAGCGTTCGCCGCCGTGGTATTCAACGTCGGCTGTTTTGTAATAGTCCTCGTCGATTACCAGCAGGCGGATTGGCGCGGCGTTGTTTTGCGCCGCCTTGATTGCATCGTCGAGAATCTCTGGCGTGAACACACGACCGTTGACGCCAGCAACGGTCATCCCGGACGTGACTCCCGCCTTATACGCGGGACTGCCGACGATGGAGTCGCTCACCCGGCCATCGCGGCCCAGTTTCAAGCCGAGAGAGAACGCTTCACCAGGGTTTCCGCCGCGCAGGCCCGCAAGCGGCGGCTTCGCCGAGAACACAACCTTCCAGCCGCCATTTTCGATTCCGCCCTGCGGCGACTCCGGCGAGAGCGACGTCAGACGTTCGTGGAAGAATTTCGCCCAATCGTATGGAGCGATCTGATTGAGCGCGCTCACAACGTTATCGAAAGTGTACGGCTTCACTTCAGGACCGTTATTCGTGCCACCGTGGAAGAGATGGCAGAAATCGTCGATCGATTTCTGCCCGTTGCTCTGCTGATGAATAATGGTGGCCACTTCAAGCCACAGCAAGTCGCCTTCGGGATAGTAATCCGAGCCGCGGCGCCAATTGCCCCAGCCGGCACCTCCGTGAATACCAGGAATTCCGGTTGCGGTATCCTGCAAGTCGCGCCAGGTGCGGCCGGGCGTGCCGGGGCCGAGATCGGCGGCTATGCTCGCGAGATATTCGTGATACTCCTCGGGCGTCCACAGTCCGCTGCGCGCCGCAAGTAAGGGCCCCACGTAATCCGTCAATCCCTCGTAGACCCACAACAGGTCGTCCTGCATGGGAGTTTCGTATTCCGGCGTTGCAAGATCGGCTGGACGGCGAAATTTGCCGTTCCAAGAGTGCATGAATTCGTGGGAGAGCAATCCGCCCAGCATCATGTTCGCGTCAGGACCGATCAGCGCGCGTTCGGGCAAACGGCTGTCGTTGCACTCATTATGTTCGAGGCCGAAATGCGCAACGTGATCGCTCAGCGTAAGCAGGGAGTGATAATCGCGATAATGGCGAGCGCCAAAGAGCGCGCCGGATTCCGCGACGAGATTCGTCATCTTCTGGACCGTGTCAGGAGTGATGGCGAGCGCCGCCTCGCTGTCTGCGACAAGATCCAGTTCGTGATGAATCGGCTCGCCGGGCGGCGTGATGTTGACGGCGCGATAGTATTCGCCGGAAATGACCGGAGAATCGACCAAACGTTCGAGCGAAACGGCCTTGAAGATGATTTCGTCGCCGGAGTGGCTTTCCTCGGGCAGCGGCGTTCCATACTTCCAACCGCGAGGAACGATTAGTCGAGGCCGATATATGATTTCGTTCGCGGGCTCACCTGCAGGGTACAGAACGTTCTGGTTCCAACTGATCACTACAAGTTTGTCGGTCGAGGAAGCCGCTCCGGTCGCGAATCCGCCGCCCTGCGGTTCAAGATAGTCGAAATCAACGTCAAGGTGCGTCGCGCCTTCTGGAACATCAACGTGGAAAGTGAATACGTCGAGTTTGTCGCGCTGCCACGGCACGAGCTTTCCGTCGGCGTGGAAGAACAGGCCGGTGACGTTTGAAATGGGGCCGTCGGGGCCGTGCTCGCCGGGAATCCATTTTGGATAGTAAAACGTCATCGGGCCAGAATGCACGGGCACAACCATGTGCGTTTTCACCAGACCGAGCGGCACTTGCGTTGCGTCGACGGTGAGTTGAATTTCGCCGGCCTGCGCGAACGCAGCCGGCGACAGCAAAACCAACAACACTACCAACCATGAAGACAAAGAAATGCGCTTTCGATTCATTGCGGTGCTCCTAAAGTCGCGAAATTGTTTTCGCGAACTCGGAATCATACGCCTAACCGTGAAGCGGGAGGAGTTTTTGTGAATGAGAACAGATTGATGAGGGCCGTGCGGCGCGCAGTTTCAGCGCGGCTTGAGTTTTGCTTCGAGGCGTGCTTTTACGGCGGGCCATTCGGAATCGATCACGCTGAAATAAACAGAATGGCGGATTCTGCCCGTTGAAGTGATCATGTGGTTGCGGAAGATGCCTTCTTCGCGGGCGCCGATTCGCGCAATGGCGTTCCGCGATTTTTCGTTGAGCGAATCGGTCTTTAATTCGACGCGAATGCAACCAAGGGCCTCAAAGGCGTGGCGCAGGAGCAGATACTTGCATTCGGTATTCACGGGAGTGCGCTGCCACGGAATCGCAACCCACGTCCAGCCGATTTCGATGCGGCGGTGAACGCGTTCAATGTTGGCGTAGCGCGTGCTGCCGATCACCTCGCCGGACGCGCGTTCGACGATCGTGAACGGGAGTGAAACGCCGCTGGCCTGCTGCGCCAGCGCTGCGTCCACATAGGCAGACATCTCCTCGGGTGTGCGCACGGGATCGGGAATCCAGCGCCACAGTTCCTCGTCGAGTCCTACCTCGACAAACAAATCGCGATGCGCGGGCAGCATCGGCTCAAGCTGCACGTAGTGACCCATGAGAGTGACCGGTTCCACGACCATTAAATTGGAGATTGTTTCGGCCATGAATGATTCACGTTATCGCGCTGCATCACTTTCGATGCAGCGCGTGCGCGCGAAGTAGCGGGAGTTACTAGTGTTTGTAAATCACGCCGCCCTTCATTACGAACGAAACGTGCTCCGTGTCGCTGATGTCATCGAGCGGGTTGCCCGGCACGGCCACTATGTCTGCGAAGTATCCCGGCTTCAATTCGCCGATCTGCCCTTGCCACATCAGCACTTTTGCGCCTTCGA
>DATFQU010000177.1:0-4900 GCA_035264005.1 Candidatus Acidiferrales bacterium | reverse complement strand
AAGGAGACAGATCAACATGGCAAAAGGCTCAGTGTACCTGTGTCTCATTGTGTTTCTGCTCGGCGGCAGCGCTGCCGCTCAACAAGGCGCAAAGAAACTGGCGCGCCAACCGATCGCGATCACTCCTGGATTTTTCGCGTCCCTTAACACACGGCCCAAGCACATGGCCACGAACAAACTGTCGGCTGCGGTGAACGCCATGGCGAAGAAGCAGGACCTGCGGATTATCTCACTGCCCAATTTCACGAGTTCGTTCGCGTTCGACGGCCAGACTTTTCCTTTCACGATGGTGGGACAAGACCCAGCGAAGAGAAAAACCAGCGTCATACCGACACAGTACATTGCGCTGTCGTTCTTTTTTGACGAATTTGTGGATCAGAACGGCAACAACATCGTCATCGACACGTCGGTGGTTAACAAGCCGCTGGCGGCCTCACCGTTGTTCAACAATGCACAATACGGGACGGGGTTCACGCAGTATGAAGACTCGGTGATGCGCGCCGAGTTTTTTCCCCTGTTCAACAAGGACGGCGACGCCGACAAGGATGATCACTACCACGTGCTGCTGGGCAACCCACAGCCATTGATTCCTGTGACGATCGAAGTTCCCTTTGGGTCGTCGCAAGTGTTTGTGGATAACCAGGGGACTTTTTTTGCGCTGATCGACATCAACTTCCTCGTTTCACAACTGAATACTCTGCTGCAAACTGAGCCGGTCAGCACGACGTCGATTCCCATGCTGATTGGCCGAAATGCGGTTTACGGCGATTTTTTTGACGGGGCACCCGTGGATTGCTGCATCGGCGGGTTCCATTCGGCGTTCGAATCCAACCAAGTCGGAAACAAAATCTTCGTACAAACGCTGGCCTTCGGAGCGTGGCTGGATTCGGATGTGGCCGGTGCGATCTTCGGCGATCCGACGATTTTTGCCGACGTCTTTGGGATATCGCACGAACTGGGCGAGACGCTGAATGATCCGTTCGTGAACAACGCAACGCCGAGCTATCAGCTTCCGGGCTTCCCTGCGGGCGCCTGCAAGAATATTCTCGAGGTCGGAGACGTAGTGGAAGAAACGGCGAATCCATCGTTCCCGGTAACTCTAGATGAATTTACGTACCACCCACAAACCCTGGCGTTGTTGCAATGGTTCGAAGGCGTCACTTCTTCGAATGCGTTCAACGGCGACTACAGTTTCCCGGGGAATAATTTGACGGCACCGTTCACGCCGTGTCCTGCGACGCCTTGATCGTGAACTGAAGGCTTACACACAAACAGGAAAAGGGCGCTGTTCGATGCAGCGCCTTTTTTATTTAGCAGGCTTCGAGAGGGCGCGGTCGAGATGACGCAAGGTTTCCTCGGGATGCGTTGCGAGGAGGCGCGCGGAGAGGCGGGCGAGCGCGGCGTAAGCTCGCTGGACTTCGATCGGTTCGCCGGCGAGCGCGGCGGCGTGGCGCGCGACCGTGGAAAAATCGCCGCGGGAGACAGGGCCTGTCCAGGATTTCTTTGCGCCAAAGCGGTCGAAGTTTGAAAGGGTCTGGCGAACGAGAGGATGAAGGGCCAATTTCGCGCGGCGGCGCGAGAAGCCGGCTTCCATCAAAATGCGCATAGCGCATTCGACGATGACGAGGAGGAATGGCGAAGCGAGAGTGCCGGCGGCGTGGTAGGCAGCTTTTACGTCTCCGCGTAAAGTGACGGGAACGCCGCCGACAGCGCGAGCGATCCGGCGCGCAATGCGTCGGGCGTGAGGATCGCCCTGCACGGCGAAGACGACGCCATCAAGGGGCGGAGAGGTGCGCTGACCGAAAGTTTGTAGAGGATGCAATGAGCCAGTGAAAGCGCCGCGACGGGCGAGCGGAGAGAGTACCGAGGAATCGAGAGCGCCGCTGGTGTGCAGAACGACCTTGCCGCGCCATTCGTTTCCGCCGAGACGCGCAAGCTTTGCGGCGACTTCGTGAATGGCGTCGTCGGGAGTGGTGATGAGAACGATGTTGGCCTGGAGGACGCGCGTGGAAACGCCCGCGAGAGCGTGACCGGCTCCAATTGCGCGAACCGCGGAACGCGCAGAGGCTTCGGAGCGAGTGACAACGGCGGAAATTTTCCAATCGGCACGATGCAGACTGCGGCCGAGGACGCGCCCAAGGCGCCCCGCTCCTACAATCGCAATAGTGGCGGACATTGCGCGTGATAGGATAGCGTTTTCGCCGTTTCTGTGCCTGGAAAAATCAGCGTGCACATCTTTGCGACGATTTGGTTTGCGCTTACTGCGAGTTTTTGGATCGTCTCGACGGTAATGACGTATTTCGGGATGAAAAGTATTCCTTCGCTGACGGGGATTGCGTCGTTTGCGGGGCCGAATTTTCCGAGAATGTCCATTCTGTTTGCGGCGCGCGACGAAGAAGAGAAAATGCCGCAGGCGCTGGCTTCCCTGCTGAAACTGAACTATCCAAATTATGAAGTGATTGCGGTGGACGACCGGTCGACGGATGCGACGGGGAAAATTCTGGATGAGTTTGCGGCGCGCGATGCGCGACTGAAAGCGATTCACGTGACGGAGTTGCCGCAGGGATGGCTCGGGAAGCCGCACGCGCTGGCGACGGGATACGAAAAAGCGAGTGGCGAATGGCTTGTGTTCACGGACGCGGATGTGCGATTCGCGCCGGACTTGTTGCGGCGGACGCTTGCGGTGGTGGAGCAAGAGCGCGCGGATCATTTGACGCTGCTGGTGCGGCTGGATTTGCGGGGATTTTGGGAACCGGTGGCGCTGGGATATTTGGGGGCGTGCTTTGCGCTGATGCGTCCGTGGAAAACGAAAGAGCCGAAATCGAAGGCGTACATGGGAGTGGGCGCGTTTCAGATGATACGACGCGCGACGTATGAAGCAATTGGAACGCACAAGCGGTTGGCGATGGAAGTTGTGGACGACATGAAATTGGGGAAGCTGGTGAAGACGGGCGGATTTCGGTCGATTGTGGCGCCAAGCGAGCATTTGGTGCACGTGAGATGGCAGGACGGATTTGGGAACATTATCAAAGGGCTGACGAAGAATATGTTTGCGGGGATGCAGTTCAATGAAGTGATGGCGGTGGCGGTGGCGTGCAATACGCTGCTGCTGAGCTTTGTGCCGGTGTTTGGTGTGATTTTCGCGCGAGGCGCGGCGCAGATTGCGGCGGCGGCGGCGGTGATTGCGGCGATGGTGTTTGAAGCGATCTTGATGCCGCGCGCGAAAGCGTCGAGATGGTTTGGCGTGACGCACGCGCTGGGCGCGCTGGTGATTGTGTACATAATTTTGCGTTCGATGGTGGTGACGCTGGGGCGCGGCGGAGTCGTGTGGAGGGGGACGTTTTACCCGCTGGAGGAGTTGAGGAGGGGGCAGGTGTGAAGATGCTTACACGCGAAATCATTCCTCCAGAGCCTCATTCGAAAGGGCCTGATATAGGAAAAGCGTGGGCTTGTTTGCCACGCTGGCTGCGATTCGTCCTATTTTTGATGCTTATTGCAGTGGCGACGGCCCTAACTCTTGTCTTCGTCAAATGAATACATCGCGCAAAAAACGCGCGAACAGGTAAGACTATCTTCTTAAGCCAACCATCGTTACCGCGAGAACGCCTCAATGATATTATGCTCTGGCCGCGTTACGGCGATACTAAGAAGTAAACGTGTGAGAGCATCCGCTCGTGACCATAGAGCGACCGTTTAGATACGAATTGCTCGCCCTACTCCCCTGCTGCGGTGTCGTCTCGGCACTGGTTACAGCACGCTTGTTCTATCCTGCACTGCAGTCAGGGCTCGCCATTTTTGTTCGAAGCGCAATTTTCGGGTTGTTGGTGGCAATTTGTTTTTGGCTGTTCGGCTTCATGCGCAGTGGATGGAGCATGATGATTTTTACCGCCGAATCGATTGTCGCATGCATCGCTGGGCTTGTCGCGACGGCAGTTGCCGAGATAGTGAGTGAGTTTGGGACCGGAGTGGTTTACTCATTGCTGGACCGCTCCCGGCCTCCAGAACCTTTGGTTTATTCGGGTGCTTTATTCGTCGGAGGTTTAGTTGGGGCATTCGTTATGCTGATGGTCCTGTTTCATATTGTCGCTCCTGAAGCACGGCCCAGGGGTCATGCGGCGGCTGCTTTCTTCTGGTCGTTGGCGGGAGGGGCTTTGGCCGTCGTTGGCTGGAAGCTGGGACCGTCTCTGGGTATGGCCCTGTGGTCGGGTGCGCATGCCCGTGGCCTGACGCCACCTGCGGAAACAGCCCTGAACGCGGCTGGCCAGCCGAGCCACGAGTTGGCCTTATATCTTATTTGGCAGACTGGCATTGCGCTGGTTTTGGGGCTCGCTCTGCAAAGCCTCGCTGCCCTACAAAAACAAAATACAGAAGCAGGTCCCTCACCGCCATCCACCAAAGGCAGGTGGCTGGGTTCGGGATGACACAAAAAACAGTCGTTGCTAGGATTTCGCGGCTTCGGCAGAAGGCGGAACTTCTGGCGCGGAGTCTGGAGTTTCGACGCGCGTAGGGTCGAAGAGGGGGCCTAAATCGCGCTGCTTGAGGAGGCGGATGCGGTCGCGGAGGGTGGCGGCGCGCTCGAATTCGAATTTCTTGGCGGCTTCGCGCATTTGGGATTCGAGTTGGGCGAGCGCGGCCTTCAGTTGTTCTTCATTTTGAATTTCCGCAAGGGCGGTATCTTCGGTGGGAATCGTAACGTAATCGGCTTCGACGATGGCGGCGAGCTGCATGTCCACGGATTTGCTGATGGACTGCGGCGTGATGTTGTTTTCCTGATTGTAGGCGAGTTGCTTGGCGCGGCGGCGACTGGTTTCGCCGATGGCCTGGCGCATGGAGTCGGTCATCACGTCGCCGTAGAGAATGGCGCGAGCGTTGAGATGACGGGCGCAGCGACCCATCGACT
>DATFQU010000176.1:0-5336 GCA_035264005.1 Candidatus Acidiferrales bacterium | reverse complement strand
CGCCGTAGAGAATGGCGCGAGCGTTGAGATGACGGGCGCAGCGACCCATCGACTGAATGAGCGAAGTGGCGCTGCGGAGATAGCCTTCCTTGTCGGCGTCGAGAATGGCGACGAGAGAGACTTCGGGAAGGTCGAGGCCTTCGCGGAGAAGATTGATGCCGATGAGGACGTCGAATTCGCCGCGGCGAAGATCGCGTAGAATGCGTACGCGTTCGAGAGTTTCGATTTCGGAGTGGAGATAGCGGCAGCGGACGCCGACTTCGGTGAAATATTCGGCGAGGTCTTCGGCCATGCGTTTGGTGAGCGTGGTGACGAGAACGCGCTCGCCGCGTTCGGTGCGGGTGCGAATTTCTTCGAGCAGGTCGTCGACCTGGCCTTTGATGGGGCGGACTTCGACTTCGGGATCGAGCAAGCCGGTGGGGCGAATCACTTGTTCGGCGACGACGCCGCCGGATTTGGTGAGTTCGTATGGGCCGGGCGTGGCGGAGACGTAGATGATTTGATTGGTGCGATGCTCGAATTCTTCGAAGGTGAGCGGGCGATTATCGAGCGCGGAGGGCATGCGGAAGCCGTATTCGACGAGGTTTTGCTTGCGGGAGCGGTCTCCGTGATACATGGCGCGAACTTGGGGAATGGTTTGATGGGATTCGTCGATGACGAGGAGATGGTCTTCGGGAAGGTAGTCGAAAAGGGTGGGCGGGGCTTCGCCGGGAAGGCGTCCCGAAAGATGGCGCGAATAATTTTCGATGCCGTGGCAGTAGCCGATGGTGCGCATCATTTCGATGTCGAAGCGAGTGCGCTGCTCGATGCGCTGGGCTTCGACGATTTTGCCCTGGCGTTCGAGTTCGGGGCGCCACCATTCGAGTTCGGCGAGAATGGCGTCGATGGCGCGTTCGCGTTGAGCGGCGGGAACGACGTAGTGAGTTTTGGGGTAAATGGTGAGGCGCGAGATTTCTTCAGAGGCGCGGATTTCGCCGGTGAGCGGATCGATTTTGCGAATGGCTTCGACTTCACTGCCCCAGAGCTCGATGCGAACAGCTAAGTCGTCGTAGGGCGGATGGATTTCGATGGTGTCTCCGCGGACGCGAAAGGTGCCGCGGCGGAGATCTTCGGAGCGTTCGTAGAGAATTTCGACGAGCTTGCGGAGGATGGCGTCGCGCGAAACGGACTGGCCCTTTTCGAGCATGAGCATCATGCCGTAGTAGGCTTCGGGCGAGCCGAGGCCGTAGATGCAGGAGACGGAGGCGACGACGATGACGTCGCGGCGATCGAAGAGAGAACGAGTGGCGCTCATGCGGAGCTTGTCGAGTTCGTCGTTGATGGTGGCTTCCTTCTCGATGTAGGTGTCGGAGGAAGGCATGTAGGCTTCGGGCTGGTAGTAATCGTAATAGCTGACGAAATATTCGACGGCATTGCGCGGGAAGAAGGAGCGGAATTCGTGATAGAGCTGCGCGGCGAGGGTTTTGTTGTGAGCCATCACGAGCGTGGGGCGATTGATCTGCTCGATGACCTTGGCGATAGTGAAAGTTTTGCCGGAGCCGGTGACGCCGAGGAGGGTTTGGTGCTTGTCGCCGTCGCGCACACCACGAGTGAGCTGGCTGATGGCTTCGGGCTGGTCGCCGCGAGGCTCGTAGTCGGATGAAAGCTTGAAGTCCATGGTGAGGATGCTCTGCGCCGAATTTTGGAGGCGCGGGAAACCTAGATTATAGCGCAAACTCATTAACAAAAGGGCTTAGCTGCCGGAGCCAGCGAAAGAAAACTTGGTTTTTCGGCGAACAATCCTAGTAAAATGTAAAGCAATATGGCACTTAACGTCTTTCTGAGTTACAGCACGGAACCAGACGAAAACGTAATTGTTTGGCGCCTTCAAACCTTAGCTGCCGCTAATGGCATCGAGGTGTTTGTCCCTCCGAGGATCGAAGGGAAACTGATCTCAGCTCGTCCCGCGCTCTTGAGTGCCGCGGTACGGCGCGCCATTGAACAGGCAGACTGCGTTCTGGCGATTATCACCACTGCCACCAGTTCGGTGGTAGAGAGTGAACTGAATTATGCCTTGGCAAAGAACAGGACCATCATTCCCATAGTGGAAAGCGGGATTGCGGACAGTCCCTTCCTAAGACAATTTCAGAACATATTTCGTTTCGATCGCACTATGCAGCCGGGACAGGTTGAATCAGAAGTCGTTCAGTTCCTGAAGGGAAAGGCCATCGAGAAGGATCGCAGTCAGACTATAGCTGCATTGGTTGGCATCGGAATTGGTTTGCTTCTCCTCGCGGGAGCGTCGAAAGATTAATTGCGAAAGGCCATCATCGATAGCGGCCCTCTTATCAATCTGACATACCTCGGCTTGGCCCTTAAGCTGTCGAACTTCTTCAACCTAATCTATGTCCCAAGCAATGTGCAAACGGAAGTGAATCGGAAGCACGGCTTTCGACGCCATCTCAAGAAGCTTTACTTAACGAGGATTTTCCAAAGATGTGGCTGTGCAGATCCGTACAACGTGGAATTGCTCACACGGCTGACGCCTGCCCTCCACAAGGGAGAGGCGGAGGCGATTGCACAGGCCCAGGAGAGAGATGTCAGTGTTGTCATCATTGACGAAGAGAAGGGGCGGAAACATGTCGCTTCCATGAAGAATCTCACCGCTGTCGGAACGATTGGGATTCTCGCACGACTTCATCTTGAGGGTCACGCAGGTGACCCGCGCGAACTCATCGCAAAACTACGACGAGACAGGAAATTCAGAGTCACAGATGAAATCGTCAACGATGCTATTTCAAAGGCTGGCATTCCTATCTAGTCACAACGTTAGCTGTTGTTACGGGACTGCGGACTGGGGGAGGAGGGTGATTTCGGATTGGGAGTGGGTGTCGCCGGCGTAGCGCATGCGGTTGCGTTGCAAGGTAGTCATGATGGTGAAATCCATGTGAGTTGAGCCGGTTTGCGTGACGCTCGCGACCATTCCGGTGCGGAGGGAGATTGAGGTGAGGCTTTCGGCAGTGCCGGTCCAAACGCCGGAGGTGCGAAGGCCGTTCTGGCGGAAAACGTCGGGCGTGCGGTCTTTGGAATTGGAACCGCTGCCGCCGACGATTTCGGAGTGGGTCATGATGACGGCGCATTTGTCGGGCGAGGCGGCAGGAGTGATGGGAGTGCTGTCCGCGGGCGACTGCGTGGCCGCAGGACACGGTTCGTTGCGGACGTAGGTGGCGGTGGTTTTCCAGGCGAGTCCGGCGAGGGGAAGATTCGAGAGCGGCTGTTCGGAGGACCATTTTTCGCCGACGGCAATTCCCTGCTTGGGGAGCGACGCGCCGAGAGTCAGCTGACTGAGCCACTGATTGAGAGTCGCGGCGCGAGTTGGGTCGGAGTCGGAGGCGAGATTTTGCAGGCCGGTAACGTCGGTAATTTTGCCATCGGATTCGAGCGTGAATTCGATTGATTGGCCGGCGAGCTTTTTGTATTCGTCTTCCATCGCGGCAACGTCAGGATCGTAGGCGGCGCTATTGCCTGAGGCAGCGGCTTTTTCGTAGGTGGCGCGAATGCGCGCGGATGAAGGCGAGCCGATCACGTTGGCGGCGCTCAAGACGTCGAGGCGAATGACGACGCCGATGTCTTGGTTCAGGATCTTTGGGCCGCCTGCGTCAGTGATGGGGCCGGTGGCGATGGTGGTGGTGGCGGTGCGCATCTGGACGGCGTAGCGAAAGGTCTGGCCGACCGCGAAGTTCGGGATGAGGCGGACGCGAGTACTTGAGCCGGAGTGGCGCGCGAATGCGATTGAGCTGATGAGAAAAAACGCGCAGAAGAGGGAGAGAGAGACGGCGCGGCGGAACATTAGTCGGAACACGTGAGCGGACGCTAACATAGCGAGAAACGCATGGCAAATTTGACGCGCGCTATGGGTTTGCGGTTGTGCGGGCGGCGACGCGAACAAGATCGGGAGCGTTGAGGGAGCCGGTGAGGTGATAAAACGCGGCTCTCTGGCTCGTCTCAAGGACAGGCGTGGTCGTCGGAACGGCGGTAACGAGCAAAAAATGAATTCCAGTATGTTGCTGAAAATCGAGGTCACCGGTCGCAGCCACGTCGCCGTTCGGGATGAGCAGCTGCAAACGCGTAAAGTTGACGCGACCGTTGGCGCAGGAAAATTCAGTCGAGGCACGCGGGACGGTGGTGATTCCCGGGCGGCGCTCGCCGGCGCGCATCGATTCCAGCAGATCCATACCATTATAAGACACGCTGTGGGCTTGTGCTTGGCCGTCGCAAGAGAGCGAGCGAAGCAATGCGTCGCGGCCGAGGCCCTCGGCGGTTAGATGGAGACTGCCGGACGCCGCGCCAGTGAACAGATCCGAAAGCGAAAACGTGTGTGCGGCGACGAGGCCGAGATTTACGTCGCGGAACTGGGCGACGATGTCGTAGGAAGGCTGCTGGGTAAGGTTGAGAGCCATCGAGCCACTGAGCGTGCCGCCGTAGAAACCAGCTTGCGCGCTCGAAAGTTTCAGGTGGCGGCCTTCGACGGACGCGTCAGTGCGAAGCTGATGAAATTGAAATGATGAAAGTGCGAATTGGCCAATCGAGAGCGTGCCGTGAGCGCGGAGCCAGGGGGGCGTCGGCTGCGGCGGAGGCTGCGAGGCGAGAAACGGCAGGATGCGGTCGATGAGGTTTTCTCGGTGCTGCGGGTTCAGCCAGCGATCCATTTCGGAGGCGCTCAACTGGTTGGCAGACAGGGCGAAGGACCATTCGGCGGAAGGAGCACTGCGCTGAAAAGTACCGTGCCAGTCAGCGGCGAAAGCATTTGCGGAAGTGAGTTGAACTTTGTCGCCCTGGGGGGAGAGTTCGACGGAGGCTTTGACGTGAGTGATATCGCGATTCAAAAACGGGGCGTGAATTTTGAGGCCAGCCAAAGTGAGCGTGCCGGATGGCTGGTGGAGCGCGGGCCAGATATCGCCGGCCCATTGAAGATTACAGTCGACAGGCCCGTCGAGCATCCAACCAGGCGGCAAGTTGAAACCGAGGGCGTCCGCGGCGGCAAAAAGAGAGCGCACTTCGGGCGTGCTGCCGTCGAGCTTCCAGAGCGAATGCCACTGCGACTTGCGAGATAACGAAGCTTGCAAGCGAAAAGCGCCGCTGCCTGCTCCTACAGAAAAAACGACAGGCTGCAGAGTGACGGAGTTAGGCAAGAAGGTCGCGGAGGCTTTTTCCAGGTGAATCTGGACAGGAGTGCTGCCGCCGTCAGCCTCTGCGCCAGCCGATGCGATTTCGCCGCGTTCAATTCGAGGAGGCCACCCGGAGAGAGTGAAATTCAGGGAGGTTGATCCGCGGACTTCGAGCTGGTCGGCGACGTT
>DATFQU010000175.1:0-5480 GCA_035264005.1 Candidatus Acidiferrales bacterium | reverse complement strand
GAGAAAACATCCCACAGCTTCAGCGCGCAAGATACCCAAGAGGCGCTCCATCTGCGGATTCCATGATTCGATGTGGCCGTCGAGGTCAACGGTGAGAACGCCGATGCTGAGCGAGTCGATGATGTTTTCGTGAAATTCCTTCAGGCGTTCGATCTGGGAAGCTTTTTGTTCGAGCGAGTTGTAAAGCCGCGCGTTTTCGATGGCTATAGCGAAGTAACCGGCAATGGTGCCGAGAAGCTCGATATCCTCACTCGTCAAATAGTCGCCGTCGACGGTCTTGCCCAGGCCAAGAATGGCGACGACACGGTCGCGGAAGCGGCAGGAAATGAAGTAGTTCAATCCCAACTGCTCGAGAGTGCGGCGGACGGATTCCGTCTCGGCAGAACCGCGCGCCGACTCAAAGAACAGGCATGCCTGCGCAAGCGCAGGACGCTCCTGAATATTAAGGAAGCTGAGGTCAAGACCCGAGGCAGCTGGCAGACCGAGCGAGCGCGAGATGAAAAATGCGCCAGGACGCTCGAGATCTTCGAGGAAAACGGCGAGTCTGTCGACGAGCAAAGTTTGTGAGATGCGATCCAACACCGAATCGAAAAGCGGCTCAAGGCGAACTTCGTTCGTGAGCGTGCGACCGAATTCAATCAGCGTGCGACGGTAGTTCAGGCGGTCACGATAAAAAAAGCGGTCCAGACGGACTTGCACGCCTTCGCGCAAAGGCTGGAAAAGGAATGCCGCAATAACGATGGCGATAATGGTTCCCACAGAACCGACGGAATGGAACAAGAGGCCGATCGCCGCAACGATGGCGAAATAAACGGCGATGACAGAGGCCGTTGCTAACGTGTAGGCAATGCCGCGTTTGAAGATGATGTCCACATCCATCAGGCGATAGCGAATGATAGCGTAGCCAAAACACAGGGGGATAAGCACAAGCGAGAAGGACGAGAGCGTCATCCATTCGGTGGGAACCATGCCCGCGCAAAACGGGACGATGTAACAGCAAAGAAAAGGCACGGTGCCCGCGAACGTGCCGAACGTAACCCACTTCAATTGTTGTCTGAGAAGACCGCTAGGCGCACGCCGATAGCTGAACAGGAAAATGAGAGCAGCGACGAGAAAATACAATCCGGAATAGGCGAGCTCGAGCTGATCGAGAAAGAAACGACTTTGAATCGACGGCATCAAATCGAGCGCTGCTGTGGCGACGCTGATATGCAGCAGCAAAAGCGCGGCAGGCACGGCATAAACCAACGCGAGCCACAGTTTCAAGTTCCGAACGCGGCGCGTGGGGAAAACCAACGCGAAGTGCACAAGCAGCGCCGCCTGCAGCAGCAGAGCAACTACGTTCGACCAATAAATGGTCCAATCGAACGAGTTCAGCTTGCCGCTGTAGTGAAAGGCGTAGGAAATGATGGATACCAGACAGAACAAGTAAAAATGCACGGCGCGCGGCGCGGACCACCGGCGGGCAAAAATGAAAGCCCCGATGAAAAGGTAGAGAAGAGAAACGATGCCGAAACAGTTCCAGATCAGGTTAGGGCGAGAGACAGGCGCGGTAACAATGTTTGCTGCGAACGAAACACCGTTGCGTTCGAGTTCGTAGGGTACGCGGGACCAAACGCCAGCGCGGTAGAGCTGCTGAGTGATTTGCGTAGCGCGAGAGACATGGACGCCCGCGATGGACGTCACAACGTCACCTGTTTTTATACCAGACTTGGCAGCAGGCGAGTCCGATTCGATGTGCCAAGCCTGCACGCCCGAATTGGTGTCGAGCCAAGTGACGCCATCGTCTGGCGATGCAAATTCAGACCGCTGGCGATAATTCAGAACCCCAAAAACGACTGCCACCAGCGTAAGAAGCGCCAGCAGGATAGCGGTGAGCCGAGTCTGGACGCTGTTGTTCATCTATTCGCACGCTCGCAGAACTAGCCACACTAACTCGCTTCAAATCAGTGCACGTTCGCTTCCAGAAGATGTAGGCTAGCTGGTCCAATAAGTACAGTATAATCTTATTGTTAGAGTATCATCGTTCTACAGGGCTATTCAACATCCGCATTTCGGAAGGCTGATTCCAATTTCAGTATAGCCATCCTTGCACAGATCGCGCTAGAACTGAACGCTGACGCCACCTCGAAATGTTCGGTAGGCTGAGACGAGGACCACACGCCCGTCCCGAGTAGTCAACGGGATGTAGCCTTGGGCAAGCAGATTCCCAAAATCCGCGACGGCTTGCATGTGGTGCATGCACGGGATTGGCTGGCGCACGACTAGATTGAAGTAGGGATCCAATCCAAAGTAGACCTCACCGAATTCGTCCTGCCGCGACACGGCCATTCCGCTGAGCCATTTGTACCCCGCGGTTACCTGCGTCTTGAGGATCGGCAGCTTTGATGAAACTGAGCCCGCAACGCTATGCAGTTGCCGCACGGCCAGGATGTCCCGCAGGTCGGCATCGGAGGCGACTTGGGTCAAAGGCGCGAGCGCGCCAGCCCAGGCATAAACTAGCGTGGCAGAGAGGTCGTCAGAAAACTTTTGCTGGTAGGCCGCCCGCACCCCAAACGAATCGGCGTTCCCGGAATCATAGGCAAATCCGTCAGAGAAGAAATCTTGGAGGAATTCGGAATTGTTGGCGGGCGTTCCCCGCCCGTAAACGGCCATGTCGCTCGAACGGTCGTGGAACGCAGCTACCATCAGGCGGCCGTTATTCCGCAAGAGGCGCTCTACTGCAAGCTCTTCGTGCCAGCCGCTCTCGAGAACAGGTTTACCGTTATGGAAGAGCATCGTGGGAAATGCATCGAGAGAATCCACGGCGGATTCCAAGGGACTAACAGCTTCCGGACTTTGCGATGGCCAGGGCCGCGAGGCAACCAGTAACGAGGCCTGCCAGTTGGGCGCCAATTGAACGGCTACCTCGGCGCGCGGGCGAACGCCTTCGGTTACGGCATTGTTGAGACTGGTTAGCAGATACTCGGCGCCATAACGAATGGTGACGTTATCGTCGAGAGCGATAACACCCTGCTGATCAAAGCGCGCGCCGCGAAAAATCGGACCGTTGGGTCCCAGGCGCGACTCGCGGACAACGGCGCTCGACACAGGGCCGTTTTTGGTGTCGCCCGTCGGCAACCAAATAGCGGCGAAGCCTCCGTTAGGACTGTCGCTTTCATAGCTGAACTGTCCTGCAAGAAGGAGCTGACCTCCAGCACCCACGCCTTCCTGATAAGCCACCGCCGTCGCCGGCGAATCTGAAAAACTCGTAGCAGAACCGGGGCGCACGCCAGAACTAACGTCCAAGCGGCTGTGCCATTTGTCCCCCGCCAATGCGGCTTCCGCAAACGGGTCACTGGCCGATGCAGACGGAGAATTGGTGCCCTGCCAGCGCAAGATCGGGCGGGTGGCAGCAGCGGCGCGAAGCACCCAGCCCCAGTCATCATCGCTGGTCCGCTGATTCGGGTTGCGGCGCAATTCAGCCAGACCAGTGAAAATCGAACCCATCTGAATTTGGAGGCTGGTGGTCTGGTGGCCGCTCACTTGAACGTCTGGTCGAAGTGTGGGAAGGAATCCGGCCAAGGTAACCCGAACAGTGTAAGCACCCGTGGGCAAGGTTGAGGAGATAAAACGGCCCCTTCCATTTGTGAAAAGGCGCAAAGGCACTGAAGCAGCCAAAGAATGGCTGGCAATGACCACGGTCGCGCCCATTTGGGGCACGCCACTTTCGTCGAGCACCAACCCGGAAATCCGCCCCATTCGCGAATCCGCCGCCAGCGGCGAAATCACGACGGCGATAAGCCCCAAGAGCGGAATCAGTTTGCGAATCAGTCGAGAGTTCACGTTCGTTTCACCTCTCGCGTCATTTCGAAGCCGCCGAAGCCACTGAGGCAGCTTGAACCGTAAAGTTGGCCGAAGGGGAAATAACCTGCTGGTCGCCATTGTCCTTAATCTGAATTTGAAGTTTGTAAGTACCCGGAGCGAGGGATTTGAGGTCGAGCGCCTTCTCGATCCAGATTTCCTCTCCATGTTGATTGTACTGTTGAGAGTTTTCCGTGAATTGCACGACGGGATTCGGATCGTCGGGGCGCATGACCTGATAGTGAATGGTCGCATTGCCCTGGTGGGTCTTCGGATCCACCTTCAGATTGTAGACTTGCAAGAAAATGCCCATTTCCGCGCCCTGCTGAAAAGTTGCATTGAGTTTCGGACGCACTTTCAAGTCTCCAAAAACGAATTCGCCCTGTCCGATATTGCCGGAGGAAACTTTGTGAATTTCATCTGCAAGAATCAGAGTGCTCGTACCCAGGGTGTCATCGGAGAAGCGCGGGACGCGAAGCGCGGTGTTCAGGACTCCCATATTGCCGCTGTTAGTGTCTTTCACCACAACATCTAGGCGATACAGGCCGGGAGTCAGCGGAACCGCCTTCTGGTAAATACTGAACCCTTTCACATATTGCTGGAGCAGAGAATCCGGGGTATCCGCTGAGATGGACTGCTCAAATGTATTCACCAAGTGTCCGCTCAAGCTGGTGATGCGTGCGAAGACGTGCATTGTTGCCGTCTGCACTCCGTTCTTCTCCTTGAAGCTCATCTGGTTATTCGGGATTTGCACCGTAATGGGCACGAGGTCGGTATCCGCTGTGATTCGCAGAAAATCAGGCTGGCAATCGAAGCGGATCTGATTGGCGGTCAGCCGCTCGTTGACTACGGCCTCAAGGTCCTTGAATTTCACGTCCGGGGCTTGCTGGACCTTGGCGTACTGTTCCAAGCGACTGAACTCGCTGTAGCTCTCGGGCTGCGACCCCATGGCCTGCGCCATGTGCGTGCCGTCGGTATTCTTGAATCGGTCGGTCTTCGAGGCCATACCCATCGCTTCCAGGTCGGTAAGACCCGCGCCAGGGACGTAGGTCAGCGCGTCCTTTTCGCTGGGATCCATAGTCAAATGGTATTCGCCGCTGCCGGTCGGGTCGACAAATTCGATGGTGATGTTTTCACCTATGCCCTGAAGATAGTGGTAAGTCCAATCTTCGAACGGATAGGTAGTCGTTTCGCCGCCGCCTTCGGCGGCTGGCCGCTGATACGGGCCTCCGGAGGGATTGGATTCCTTGTCGTCCGGAGGGCCCCAGATCAGATAAATGCGACCGCGGTCCGTTTTCCAGCCGGGGATTCCTGAGGTGAAGTGTTCGTTGGCGTAGGCGATTCGCTGGTAATAGTCTTCTTTATAGCTATTGTCCGCCGAGCCCGGATCCGGGTTGCGCCGCTCCCAGAAATTCTCGATGAAGCTCTCGCGCTCTTCATTGGTTTCCAAGTGGAGGAAAGCAGAACGCTCCTCAGGGGTGATAATGTACGAGACTGGTCCATTCAGCCAATCGCGGTAAACGGGTAACAACTCCTTTTCGAGATCCTTCTGTTTTTTCTTTTTGGCTTTGGCTTGTGCATCCTGCGCCTGCTGGTCCGCTTGCTGCTGGCTGGTATCCGTTTCCTGGGAATGCGCC
>DATFQU010000174.1:0-2374 GCA_035264005.1 Candidatus Acidiferrales bacterium | reverse complement strand
TCGATTTTGCCGAGCATACATTTCTCTTGTTGCCGTTTTCCCGCGATCGCCGACTGTTGGCCAAAGCTGTCGCTGGAGTTGACGTCCGCGCTTTGTTTTCGGATACGATTGGCTCAAACATTTATCGTTCGCTTTACCTGGCTGCGAATGAGCTTTTTCCTGGCCGCACGGGCCGGAAGGCAATCGTTTTACTGACCGACGGGCAGGATAGCGGCCTTGGACTGAATTTGGACGGCGCAGGGGTGATGCCCCGGCCTGGGGAGTCGCGCGCGACATTTCAAGACGTGGTGCAGGCGCTCAGCGCGAACGGAATTGAGGTGTATGCAATCTCAACGCAGAACCGTCCGCGCATCATGACACCTGCGTGGCTCGCTGCGCATCGGGAGCATTCGCTGATCAGTCCCGCAGCCCTCACGCTGGGTATTCCCGCTTACACGGATTTTCTCGCGGAGTTGGTGCGCCGTGCGGGCGGCCAGCTTTATTTTCTCAAAGAAACCGGTTCGATCGCCGGCGCGTACCGTTCCGTGGTGCAAAACCTGAGCGCGCAGTACGTGCTGGGATACTATCCGAAGAAAGGCCGTGAAGCTGGCTGGCACTCGCTTCGCGTGGAGATCAGCGGCGTTCAGTCGGTTCGCGTTGTGAATCGGATCGCGTATTATCAACCGGCAAACAATTGAGCCTTCGTCTGTTCGAATGGCTTGCTGAGCGAAACCTCGAATGAATCGACGCAAGAAATTCCGTTTGCACCTGCCGTCTCACACAATTTTGCTCGGTGAGCGAACGCTGATTATGGGCGTCCTCAACGTCACGCCGGACAGCTTTTCCGATGGAGGGAAATTCATTAAGCCCGAAGCTGCGGTTGAACGTGCACTGGAAATGGAGCACGACGGGGCCGACGTTCTCGATATTGGTGGCGAATCGACTCGGCCGGGAGCGAGTCCGCTTGGAGCAGCCGAAGAGCTGGAGCGGATTTTGCCTGTGCTGGAGATGCTGCGCGGCAAACTGAAAATCCCGATCTCGATCGATACTCAGAAAGCGGAAGTAGCGAAAGCCGCAATTTCGCGGGGCGCTGTGATTGTGAATAACGTGAGCGCCTTGCAGCTCGACAAAGGGCTAGCGGACGTCGTGACGAAACACAAAGTGGGGATTATTCTCATGCATATGCGCGGAAAGCCGAGAACAATGCAGAATGGTCCGTTTGCGCGAGACGTGATGCGGGATGTAATTAAAGGACTGCGCGAAGCGCTGGGCCGAGCTAAGCAGGCCGGAATCGAGCGGTCTCGGATTCTCATCGATCCTGGCATCGGCTTCGGGAAAAATTACCGGCAGAACTTCGAGGTCCTGGCGCGGTTGTCGGAACTGAGCAAGCTCGGATGTCCCATCGTTCTGGGCGCGTCGCGCAAGGCGTTCTTGGGGGCGAGTCTCGATAATGCTGCGCCGGAAAAGCGCACCTGGGGCACGGCCGCCACAGTTGCGGCGGCGATTCTGGGGGGCGCGCACATCGTCCGTGTGCATGATGTTAAGGAAATGGCCCAAGTTGCAAGAATCACGGATCGCGTGGCCGACGCGCGAAAGTGAAGGCCTGTCTTGCGCGTTGCTATAATCCGGGAGAGCGAATGAGACTGCTGAATGTTCCAACGACTAGGGGGAGATGGCGATGACCCGACGCAAGATTCAATGTTTCTCCGTGGCGGCACTCTTGTCGTCCGCTGTTTTTGCAGTACTAACGAGCGCGCAAGGTTTGCCGCCGGTTCAGAAACCGTTCGAGCCTCCGCAAGGAACGTACGGCTGCTCAATACATAAGTCCTGCGCGGATGTGGCGCCGACGATTATCAAAAATGCGTTGGCGTCTTCGGCGATCGAAACGAATCTTCGCGTGCTGACGGACGAAATCGGCGGGCGCGTCACCGGGTCGCCCGCAGCAGAGAAGGCCGTCGACTGGGCGGTTGACGCTTTCCGGGAGGCCAAAGTGGACGAGGTGCTAACGGAAAATTTCACTTTGCCCGCTGGCTGGGCGGAAGGTCACACGCATCTAACGGTGCTTTCGCCCGCACAGTTCCCTCTGCATTTGGTATCGATGGGCTGGTCGCCGGCGACTCCCGAGGGTGGGATCACGGCGAACGTTGTGGACGTTGGCGCGGGGCAAGAAGCTGACTTTAAGCGTGCCGGGGGCTCGGTGAAGGGCTCCATTCTGTTGGTTCACACCGACGTGCTAAAAACATGGGACGATGTGTTCAACGAATACTTGCACGAGCCCGCCGTGGAGCAACAGGCGATTGATGCGGGTGCGTCGGCGATTCTGTGGATGTCCAGTCGCCCCTACATGCTTCTTTACCGGCATATTTTCTCGATGGACGGAAACATCGACCGTTTG
>DATFQU010000173.1:0-3288 GCA_035264005.1 Candidatus Acidiferrales bacterium | reverse complement strand
GAAATCGCAGCTCGACGAATTTGAGACACTAGTCCGAACCGCTCATCGGACGGGAACTGTTTCGTCAGGCTGTAAATGCTCTCAACCAAATTCATGGCCTTTTGCCACACGAGCAGGTCACGATAATTTCGAATCGTTTGCTTTCCATCCTCTACTGTCGGGGCTTTCTCCGCCGTCACATTGCTCCTCGATCCTAGGTTGCTGACCACTGATCACTGACCACTTCCTTTCACTCGTATCTGAGAGCAACCATGGGATCGACGCGCATGGCGCGGCGGGCGGGGATGTAGCAGGCGGCGAGGGCGACGAGCGAGAGCAGAACGGCGACGGCGATGAATGTGACGGGATCGCGGTCATGTACGCCGTAGAGAAATTGCGAAAGAACCTGCGAGAGGCCGAGCGCGGCGGCGAGTCCGATGGCGGTGCCGATGAGTACAACGCGCATTCCCTGGCCGACGACGAGGCGCAAAACATCGCGCGGTTGAGCTCCGAGGGCCACGCGGATGCCGATTTCGTGGGTGCGTTGCGCGACGACATAAGCGAGGACGCTGTAGATGCCGACGGAGGCGAGAACAAGCGCGAGAACGCCGAAGAGTCCGAGAAGCAGCGAACGGAAACGCGCATCCCCTTCCGAGTCGGAGATGAACGAGGTCATCGGGCGAACTTGCTGCACAGGCAGCGAAGAATCGAGCGAGTGGATTTGCGTTTGCAGCGCGCTCGAGAGCGAAGATGGATTGCTGTTGGTACGGAGAACGAAAACCATCACCCACCATTGCTCCTGCGTGTAAGGAAGATAAATCATAGGAAAGGGCGGGTCGGACATGGATGTGTCTTTCACGTTGCCGACGACGCCGATGATGCGGGCCTGGTAATCCGGGCGAGTGCCGTGAATGGTGATGCTGTGAGCGAGGGGATCGGTATTTGGAAAGTAATGGTGGGCGAGTTCCTCGTTGATGATGACGACAGTGGGCGCGTTGGGCGCGGTGTCGGCTTCGTTGAAGTCACGACCACGAAGCAGAGGAATGCGCATGACGCGGAGATAATCGGGCGTGATGGCGTGCGCCAGAGCGTTCGCCGTCTGGCCGGGACGAGCAGGAGGCGCGCCAACGATGTCAAAACCATAACCGAGATTCGAGCCGGTGAAAGGAGTGGGCAGCGCACCCGCAGCGTCTTGTACGCCGGGCAAGGTTTTGAGACGGTCGACGGCCTGGCGGAAGAATGCGCTCCACTGGTCGGGCTTCACATATTGGGCTTTGGGAAGATCCACACTGCCGACGAGAAGGTTCTGTGCGTCGAAGCCCGGGCTGGAGTGCGTGAGCATGTAAAAGCTCTTGAGGAGCAGGCCAGAGCCGATAAGTAGGACGACAGCGAGAGCGACTTCGACGACCACGAGAGTGTTGCGGGTCCAGCGGCGCTTGGCCGAGCCAGTTGAACCACGGCCGCCTTCGCGGAGCACTTCGTTCAAGTCGATTTCGGAAGATTGCCACGCAGGCGCAAGGCCGAAGAGCACTCCAGCGAAAACAGAAAGCCCGAATGTGAATGCAAGAACCCATCCGTCGACGTGAATCGTGCTGAGATGCGGAAGCTGGTCAGAGGCGAGAGATTTGATCGCGGTGACGCCCCAATAGGCGAGAATCAAACCTGCGATGCCGGCGCAAACTCCGAGGAGGACGCTTTCGGTGAGGAGCTGGCGGAAGACGCGTGCGCGTCCAGCGCCAAGAGCGACGCGGACGGCGATTTCCTTGGCGCGTCCGGTGGCGCGAGCCAGGAGAAGATTGGCGATATTCGCGCAGGCAATAAGGACGACGAGTCCGACGGCGCCGAGGAGAATCAGCAAAACGGTTTGCGTGTCGCCGACGACGAGGCGCTTGAGATTGGAAACGTGAAGAACTTCACTGGGGTCAAGCGTGTTGTACTGCTTCACAAGGCCCTTGTGAATGGCGTTCATTTCGGATTCGGCCTGGGCGTACGAGACGCCGGGCTTAAGCCTCCCGATCATGAACAAGAAATGCGGCGCACGCTGGTCGATGAACGACGCGTAATTGGTGCTCTGCATGGCGGGAATCCAAAACTCGGTGGCTGGCGTTTGGTCGGGGTAACGGAAATCGGAGGGCATGACGCCGACGACAGTGATTGCTTGTCCATCGAGCTGGATGGATTTGCCGATGATGTTGGGTTCGGCGCCAAACTGGCCGCGCCAAAGGCCTTCGCCAATGACTACTACGCGCGCTGAACCTTTAACGTCATCCTGCGGCTCGAGCGTGCGACCAAGAAGCGGCACGGTGCCGAGGGTGGAGAAAAGACTGGAGCTGGTCATTGCGCCGGGGACGATGGTCGGAGCGCCATGGCCGGTGAGTGTCGTCTGCTCGTATTGGTAAGCGGCCAAAGAGGAGAAGGATTTCGCGCCGCGCTGCCAATCAAGAAAATTCATGTAGGATTCGCTGCTTTGCAGACCAGCGCCGGCGGGCGTTTGGGCGAAAACTTCGCTGATGACGACGAGCTGGTTGGCGTGCGCGTAGGGGAGCGGCTGAAGCACGACGGAGTTGACGACGGAAAAGATCGCAGTGTTCGCGCCAATGCCGAGAGCGAGCGTGAGGATCGCGACGGCGGCGAAAGCGGGAGACTTAGTGAGGATGCGCAGGGCGTAGCGCAGATCTTGGGCGAAGGTCTCGAGGAAGCTGCCGAAACTGACAGCCCGCACCTCCTGTTTGACCTGCTCGATGCCACCGAGTTCGATGAGCGCCTGCCTCCGGGCTTCTGAATGCAAGAGCCCACGCTTCATCTTCTCCTGAGTGAGGACCTCCACAGCAGACTGCAACTCATCGTCCAAGGCGCGCTCGACTGAGCGTTTGCGCAGGACGTTCCGGAAAGAGCTGGCAATTCGGCCTGACATGACGCCTCCCTGTGAACTCAGACGGACTCGACCGCCGCCGTCATGATCTTGACCACGTGACTCCAATCCCGTTCCTTGGTTTTGAGCTCTGTCCGTCCGGAGGAAGTCAGGCGGTAGTACTTGGCGCGGCGATTATTTTCCGAGGCGCGCCATTCGGCTTCCACCCAACCCTTCTGTTCCATGCGATGTAAGGAAGGAAAGAGAGAACCAAAACTCACGTGAAAGGCACCGCGGGTAATCTGCCCGATGCGACGGGAGACACCGACACCATGCAAAGGTTCCAGTGCCAGCGCCTTCAGGATGAGGAGATCCAAGGTACCACGCAGAAGATCGGTTCGTTCTTCGCTCATGCGTCCCTCTTATCGGAACGCGATATGAGCATGCCGCCTGCCAGA
>DATFQU010000172.1:0-6929 GCA_035264005.1 Candidatus Acidiferrales bacterium | reverse complement strand
ACTGCTTCCACGAGCTTCTTGTCCTTGGGCTTCGAGGACATTGCGGCGAGCAAATTCGCGTGCGTCAGCAGCGCGTTCGCCATTTCCCTCTTGTTATCAGCCGCCTCCTTTTCCGCTTTTTTGGCGCAGTCAAGGGCCGTGTTGAAGTCGCCGGCGGTCTTGTAGACTTTGATCTCGCGGAGCAAGCATTCGGAGCACTCGTGATGCGAGGCTTTCTCCGCCTTCTGGTAGCTGTCCAGAGCCTTCACGTAGTCCCGATGAGCCATGTAATTGTCGCCCTGGCCGATCAGCGACACCACGGGTGGCGGCAAGACGACTTGTTGGGCATTCACGCGCGGCACCACGCCCGTAATCAAAACTGCCGCGAAAATCATTCCACACAATGCGACTGGGCTTCGCATCGAAACTCCTCCGAGAGGGCGTTACGGCATGTGGTACGTGCCAGCGAGTATACGCGCCAGGCCAAACGCGCGCAATTCGGATGGGTCAGCATGTTTCGGTGAAACAACCCGCCACCGGAGGCGGAGACTCAGGGATGAGACTCAGTCGAAGGCGTGGCCGATTCGAGGCCGACGCGCTCCACCGGTCGCCACACAACGTCGCCGCGCGCATATTGCCACATCCCTTGCAGACGCCACATCAAATGCAATTGGCGGTACGGAAATTGTTCGAGAAAACAGAACAAGATAAGCCGCGCAACGTCGCGCCAGTCGTTGTAGCGCCGATAAGTCACTTCCTCTTGCAAGACGGCGCCGACCGAAATCATCGCCGCGAAGAGATAGCCATAAATCAGAAATTCCAGAAACAATGTGCGGCCAAGAACGCCGAGAATCGCAGCCAGCGCAATCGCGACAAGCCCAGCAAGCTCAAGCACCGGCGCTAGAAACTCGAAAATCCACATGTACGGAAACGCTACCGAGCCGATGCGTCCGTACTTGCGCCGAAAAAGCATGTCGCGATTCGGCCATAGCGTATCGACGAGGCCTTTTTGCCATCGCGCGCGCTGCCGGCCGAGCGACTTCATTGTAGACGGAACCTCGGTCCAGCAAACAGGGTCCGGAACAAACGCAATGCGATAGTCGCGTTTTTCTCCGAGCATCTTACGGTGGACACGCGCTATCAGGTCGAAATCCTCGCCGATCGCCTCAGCGCGATAGCCGCCCACGCTCAGAACCACATCGCGGCGAAATATGCCAAACGCTCCCGAAATAATCGTCAGCATATTTCCGCGCGCCCAAGCCTCGCGCCCAATCAAAAACGCGCGCAGATACTCAATCACCTGAATAACTACAATGAGCCTTTTAGGCAAGCGCACACGGCGAATCCTGCCGCCGCTCAGTTCGCATCCGTTCAACACGCGCACAATGCCGCCCGCCGCGATCACCCGCTTCGGGTCTTCGAGGATCTTCACCATAATGCGCAGCAGCGCATCGGATTCGAGCATCGAATCCGCGTCAACGACGCACGTGTACGGACTGGTTGCGGCGTTCAGGCCGGCATTCACCGCATCAGCTTTGGATCCGTCCGGCTCTTTGTCCACGACCACCAACCGGCGGTCCCTCGCGCTGCGATAAATTCCGCGTACACGCGCCGTCACGATATGTGGAATGTAGAGCATCCGCGCCAGTTCGAGCTGGTACTCTTCGGTGAGCCTCGCGAGCGTCCGATCTGCGGAACCGTCGTTCACCACCACCACTTCCAATTCCGGATAATCGATCGACAGGAGCGAGCGCACGGACGGAATGATGGAGCCTTCTTCATTGTGCGCGGGAGCAATCAGCGTGATTGGCGGTGTGAGAGGAGACGACTTCATTCTTTCCAGGCGCAGTGAGGCAAGATGCTGATGGTGCGCGCGGCTCGAAAGCAGCGCGACGGCCAAAAGCGCCAAATAAATCAGATTCGACGCGAAATAATAGAAAAACAGCAAATCGTTCATCACGTCGAGGACGGTTCGCATTTCACATAGTCTCGACGGTTTTCGATCCGGCTGAAATGCGCATCATCGCGCCAAGTTTTTCCGTACCGCTTTCCAACGCTTGCAGCAACCGGCTGGATTCCGCGCCTGAACAGGGGCCTGAGGGAGATTCTAGCTCCGTGACAAGGCGCTCAAATTCGCCCGCGCGGTCCAGTTCCGCGATGAACGCCTGCAGCGCATAGGAGTCCTGTGTGTCCAGCACTTCGCGCAACACATCCGTCGAGTTTGGCATCATCACCAGCGCCTCAGCCGCCCGCTGCCGGACGTGGCGGCTTCTGTCGCAGATGCCGCGAAGCAGCGCTGGCAGCGCGCGTGGTTCGCGGAATCGTCCCAGGCTCGTGACCGCGCGCAGTCGCACAAACCATTCTTCATCCGTCGATAGAGTGTCGAGCGTCGCAAACGCGAACCCGAACTCCCCTCGACCGAGCGCGCGCGCCACGGATGAGCGCACTTCGGGGGAAGCATCGTGGGCGAGGACCAATAAGTCGTCGCCGAGGGCAAGCGACGCTGTCTCCGCCATTACGCGCGCCAGAACCTCTCGCGCCGAGCCTTTTGCGACGTAAAGATACGGCAAGAGAACGCGCGGATTGCTGCGCGTGCAAATCATCAAAGCATTCAGCAGCGACGTTGCCTCGATCGCCAGTTCGCCCGTGACGATGCGCTCCAGCATCGCTTCCGCCGCGGTTGCAAGGCCCGTGCGTGCGAGTCCGCGCACCGCCGCCAATTGCGTCCCTGGTCGCGGATCGTCCAACGCAGAAACCAGCAGGGGAACCGCTTCGGGCGCGCGCGTGCGGCCTAAGCGCACAAGCGCAATTTCCCGCTGCCAGCCACGCAAACGTCGCGCATCCACGCCCATGCGGTCGAGCAGGCCGGCGCCTCGCAGGAACGTGTGCAGCTTCGCGGTCTCGATGGGGTCCGTTGTGGCATCCAGCCGGTCAAGCGTCAGCGCCGTGATCGCTTCTGCGTCGTCGTGAGCCGTGCGCCAATCGTCAACGGGAATTTGCCCAGAAAGAATTGCATCCCAATGCTGTCGCACATAGAACTCCGCGCCTGCGAGGCGGTCGAAGTACCGCCTGCGGATCCGGCGGCGCGCCAGAATAAATCCCACCAGCGAGAGAATTCCGAGCAGCGAAAACACGATGGCGCGAACGGCGAAGCTCGCAGCCTTGGAGTCAATCGCGCGCAGCAACGGGATCTCAGAAGCGTATGCCATAGCTCGCGCCGTAAATTCCCGCCGACCTTCCGCCGTTGCGGTCCTGCCGTCCGAAATAGAAATTCGCGAACTGCCGCTCCGTGAAACCGAGGCGAAATCCGCCGCTATAAGTCCGCGAAGCGAACGCGCTGACCTGGTCAAGCTCGCTGAAGTTTTCCGAGCCGACGGCAAACGTCACATTTGCCAGAAGTCTGCCTGCACGAACGCGCGGAAGAGGAAATTCCAATCGCGAATAGCCGGATGGCTCCCACGCGACACGCGTGCCTGCAAATCCACTGCGTGCTTCGTTTGCCGAAAACGTCCAGCGGTATCCGCGGGCGAGACCCGCGGCGACAGTCCCGGTCAGCACCAGAACGTGCGCGCCCCGATACCACAGCCAGTGCTGGTTGTAGCTCGCTTCCACGGCGCGTAACGGCGCGTGCTCTGACAATCTGAATCCGCGGTCATATTCGAAATACGCCTCCGCGCTCGGAATGATTCCTTGCGCGTTCCCCGCACCCGCTCCAATCGTCAGCCAGTTCCCGCAGGGAAAGCGGTGCGCCGCAGCCGCGATATCTTTCTGCGCGCTGACCCCGAAGCGCTGGTAGGAGTCCGTTTCGCTCAAAAACGTCCAGCGGTCGTTTGGCTTTGCAATAAACACGACCGCTTGCGCGTTGGCTGCCCCGGTATAGTTGAACGTGTCCGTTTCGTTGGTGAAGTCGATTTCGAAGCGCAGCGGCAATTCCAGCGAACGCAGACCCGCAGCTGCTTCGTCGTCTGCGGCGGCAATGGTCCCGGGCTCAAGCGCGCGGGCCTTCAGAAAGTCTGTGCGCGCCTCGTTGCGACGGCCCAATGCTGCGAGGACGCGGCCGCGTTCGTTGTAAATGTCCGCGCGTGGCGGTGGAATTTGCACCGCGGCATCGAGCAGCGCAAGCGCATCCACATTTCGGCCTTCTTGCGCAAGCAGCGTTGCCAGTCCGAGGAAGCAGTCTGCATCGTGTGGTGAAACTTGCAGAGCCTGTCGGTACGCAGATTCGGCTTGGCCGCGATGGCCCGTCCATGCAAGAAGTTTCGCCAGCCAGTCCAGCGCGTCGGAATCTTCCGGAGCAGCAGCGAGTCGCGCCTGTACAACTTTCTTTGCGCCTTCCAAATTGTGCGCCGCAACTCGCTTCTGTAGTTCAGCCAGCCAGTTGTCTGTCGTTTGCTGCTGCGTTTGGAACGCAGCCGACGGAGTCGCAACCTGCGTTTCCGTTTTTCCGAACGCCCTCTGCGCTACGCTGCCGCAGAACACTAGCGCGACCGCTGCCAGCCCGTTCCATCGCCAAGACACACGAGCATCCACACTCAGCTTCACATCTCAGTGGAGAGCAAATCACGCGCCAGTGTGCCAACTTCGGAAAGGAACGTTGTCCTTCGCGAACGCCCACCTAAATGGTTGGGTTTATTGCAACTTGGAAGCGAGGGAGTCTACGAGGGTTCAAGCGGGCGCTTCTCACGGCATCGAACACAATTTCATTGCGGAACATTTGTTTCACAGCGGCACTGGTGCGCCGTTCAATTTGCGAACGCTCGCGCCGCCACGCGTTTCAGTTTGGGACTTCAACTCTTTGTCACACCGGAATCTTGATGTGCATCGCGTTCACGATATAGCCGACCGCGCCGGCGAAAAAGTCCGTCCAGCCATGCGCAAACATCACTGGGCGCAGCGACTTCCGCAGGTTCGCCGCAATCCCAAATGTCAGTCCCATGCAGAAGATCACCAGCATCTGTTTCGCGCCCTGGTAGCCGTGCGCCGCCCCAAAGAGCACAGCTTGAATCACTACGCCCGCCCAGATGCTCCCAGTAAGGAAGCCAAACTGCCGCTGAAAATAGCCGCGGAAAATGTACTCCTCGCAGAAACCCGCCGACGCGCACAACGGAATCCACAGCGCAAGCTCCGGCAACGTGTGCGGCACGAGTTTCAAGACCACGCGAGCGCCCGTTGGATGCAACAGGAAACCCAGTATTCCGTTGATTATGGCGACCAAGCCCCACACCAGCGCCGCGATGCCGATGTCGCGAATCACTGCGTCCTTTTCCACCCGGATGCCAACCCGGTCGCGCACCGTCGCGCTCGAGCGCAGGCGCTCGCCCCACAGCACAAATAGAAAGAGCAGCCATTCCTGCACCAGTGTGAAGGCATACGTGACGATCCGCGCGGCGCTCGAAGGCGTGGCCTCATCGGAGCTTTGCGAAGCGTAATGCCGCGAGCTGTAATACGAAGCGAACGACAGGCCAAGCAGAATCACTACGAGCAAAGTCGTATGCCAAAGCGGAGCCATCTCTTGGCGTTGCGAGGGTGAATCCAAGTTGCTCAGGGGTGCGGCCTGTGTGGCGTCAGCCATTCCATGTGCGCCTCGGCGCAGCGCAGAAGCGTAACTTGTGCGACCTGTGCCGTCAAATCCAATCAGCGCTCTTACCTTGGTTTGCTCACTTTGCCGATGAACACTTCGTTTTCACTCATATCTCAACGCCACCATTGGATCCACCCGCGTCGCACGCCGCGCCGGAATGTAACACGCAGCAAACGCAACCAGAACTAGCAGCACGGCAACCGCGATGATCGTGACTGGATCATCGGCATGCACGTCGTAAAGCATCGTCGCCAAGTATCGCGTTACGCCAAGCGCCACGCCGATGCCCACCACGGCACCCGCAACCGCCAGCGCAATTCCCTGCCCCAGCACCAATTTCAGAACATTCATTGGCTGCGCGCCAAGTGCCATGCGAATGCCAATTTCGCGCGTCCGCCGCGACACTTCATACGAAAGCAGCCCGTACAGCCCGATGCACGCCAGCACCAGCGCCAGCACACCAAAGAATCCAGAGACGCGAGCGATCAGCCGCTGCTCAAAAAGCAACCGGTCGATCTGCGCTGCCTCCGTCGTCACGTTGTAGAGCGGCAGGTTCGCATTCATCCCTGCCACCACTTTACGCACCGCTGGAACGATCGCCTGCGGATCCGCCCCGGTCCGCAACTCAAACGACGCTCCCATCATTCCACCTACTCCCGCCTGCGGACCGTACATCATCGCGTGAATGTCACGGCGCAAGTCGTTGTACTTCGAGTCGCGCACCACCCCAACAATCTCGTAGCCCGCACTTGCCGGACCGTTGGCGCTCGCTGGCGACTGGCCGAATTGCTTCCCCAGCGGATTCTCTTTCCCCAAATACTGCTTCACGAACTCCTGATTGACAATCACCGGTGTGGGAGCCGAGGTCGGCGTGGCGGCACGATTCGCCGCTGCCAAATCGAAATCGGCGCTATTGAAGTCGCGTCCTGCAATAAACGGAATATGCATCGTCGTGAAAAATCCCGGCCCAACATTGAGCACATCTGCGTCGGATTCCTGATCCTCCGGTGTTCCTGGCCAATGAAAGCCCGTAACCATCAGGCCGCCACTGAGTAGCGGCATCTGCGAGTAACTGACCGCGCTCACTCCCGGCGTTGCCGAGAGCCGGCCCAGCAGGTCGCGGTAAAAGCTGTCCAACTGCGCGTTGCTGTAGCCCGCCTGGCTCGGATTCACGCTGAAGTTCACAATGTTTCGCGCATCGAATCCCAAATCCACGCTGCGCAAATTTTGTAGCGTGCGCACCAGCAATCCCGCGCCGATCAGCACCACAACCGCGAGTGCCACCTGCGCCACCACCAGCCCGTTGCCCATGCTGAAAAAACCGCGCCACTTTCCGCCCGCATGCCCCGCCGCTGAGCCGCCTTCTCCT
>DATFQU010000171.1:0-3148 GCA_035264005.1 Candidatus Acidiferrales bacterium | reverse complement strand
TACAACTCAGCAGAATCTACACCACGCTGACGGCCACGACCTCAACGCCACGCAAAAAGACATGGTCGATAAAATTCGCGGCTTCCTCGATCAGGCACAGCAGGCTATACAAACCGCGGACTGGGAGCGCGCCAAGAACCTCTCGCAAAAAGCCTATCTTCTCTCGCTCGACCTCCTCAAGACTCTCTAGCGCCATACCAAAGCCGCGCACAGGAAAAACCTTTAGTACTCCGTAAGAGAATTCGCCAGTCACCGCCGCGGTTTCGGTTTCATCAAACGGTGGCATGTCAACAGCAGTCCATTCGCATCCGCGTTGGAATAAGTTTTCCAAAGCCATTGACTCTTGCATTCCGGCATTACCAGACCTCAGCCGCTACAACAACCCTGCCAACGCTCCCGCTGAGTTTCAGCGTGGCCTCAAAACAGGAATACAAGCGGCGCGGCGGGCGAAAAGGGGTGGCTCCTGGCGTCTGAACGACGAGACTGCTGAGCTGGATACCGCGCTCGACTGCGTGCCTGTCTCTCAAAGCATGAGTTTCGCTTTCCTCCGAGGGTTCGCCTCTGGATTCCGCGAAACCTATCGCGCCCGATTCGGCTTTTTCTAAACGCCACCATTGGCCTCTCTTTCCGCCTTTACTGTAAAATCGACTCGTGGAAACTTACGACACGCTGATCGTTGGCGGCGGAATCATCGGTGCGTCGCTGGCATTCGAACTTGCCCGCTTCGGCCAATCTGTCCTGGTGCTCGACCGCCAAGAGCCCGGCCACGAAGCGTCCTGGGCGGCAGCCGGCACGATTTCGCCCGCGCCTGATCGGGAAGCCACAGGCATCGCTGAACTTGGCTGCGAAAGCTACAGACTCTACCCGGCGTTCATCTCCGCCATCGAAACCACATCAGGGGAGTCCGCCGGTTTTCATCCGGAAGGCGCGATTGAGCTCTTCTTCGAACCACAAGGGGAAGCTGAGCGCGACGAACGCTGGAAGCAAATCCGTAAAGCTGGGTTGAGCGCCGGGCCCCTTTCGCTGGCGGAAGCTTACCGCCGTGAACCTGCCATCGGCCCTTCTGCACGAGCCGCTCTTTGGATTGCCGACGAAGCCTATCTTGATCCGCGCGTACTCACTAGCGTGACTCTCCGAGCAGCACAGTGCACCGGAGTGGAAACCCTCTCCAACACCGAAGTCATTTCTGTTGTAACTCGCAATGGCAAGTGCGACGGCGTTCTCGGCGCGCGCACGGAAACGCATCAGGCTGGGGAGTTACGAGTGCGCACTGCGGAAAAGATCGAAGCGCGGCACGTCGTCATCGCAGCAGGATGGCGTTCAAAGGAGATCGGCGGAGCGGAATCCTGGGCGCCATCATCTCCTGTAAGGGGTCAAATGGTCGCGTTCGGCAGCGTCGCCGGCGCACCACGAACGATCCTTCGCAGCGAACGCGGCTACATGGCTCCTCGCGAAAACGGCCGCATAGTTGCTGGAAGCACGCTCGAGCCCGGTGCGCTCGATAAACACCCGACCGCCGCAGGCTTGCGCAAAATTCTCGCCGCAGCGACAAACATGGCTCCTGCGCTTGCCGATGCGCCTATCCTGGAAACTTGGGCTGGCATTCGCCCGGATTCCCCTGATCACCTACCAATTATCGGTGCAACAGACGTCGAAGGACTTTTCGTCGCCACCGGCCACTACCGCAACGGTATGCTTCTTGCACCTGTCACCGCAAAGTATTTGGCAGAATGGATTGTCGAAAGACGTATTTCGAGGTATCTGGAACCCTTCAGTCCTATGCGGTTCGCAGCGGCGCCACGCAGCGCCAGCCAATAATGAAATGAAAAGTTAGTGCGGAATGATTCCGCTCTGCGATTGGTGTATCGGCGGACCTGCCAGCGTCGACGCCTGACCCGGACTTGTGAAGTTAATCTTCGCGGAAAGCAAATAAAGGGGACGATCGAGCACCACGTCCAAAGTCGTCCCGCGAGGAAGCTCTACGTCCGGCCGGTTAAGATGCGCGGTGATCAATCCCGCCACGGCTCCAAGGCCCGCGCCAACTCCCGCCCCCGTCGCGCTTCGAGTCACGATTCCTCCAACGCCCGCTCCCACTGCGGTGCCCTCCACAACTGTCTTGGCATCGCCTGCCGTGTTTTTGTCGGCCTTGATTTTGCCCTCTCGGTCCACCGTTTCTTTGCCGCCCGTGCCCGCATCCGACGGCACCGCGTCGAACTGCGCCTGGTAGCCGTTGGGCAAAATCAAATTATTCAACTTAATCGCAATCTCCGCTTGCCCGTGGCCTCTGCCACGCTTCGCTTCGGTCACTTCGCCGCTTACGTACGAGCCCGCAGGAATGACAATTCGTTCCTCAAGCACGATCGGAAAAAGCGTTTCGAGATATACAGAATCGCCTTGATGCGCCGTACGCGTGGAAACGGCATTGTGCAGCACCAGCGGAAGCTTCGTACCTGTGGGAACGAGAAGGTACTTGCTGGATTGAGCCGGCTCCGCAGGCGCAGCGCTCGTTGCCGCAACAGCTGGTACACTCGACGCGGAAGTGGACGCGGCGCTCGTTGAAGATTGCTGTGCCGGAGGATTCGCAGATTGCGCGCGTGCTACAGGCACGGCCAGCGCTGCGACGCAAAGGAGACCGACTATCGAGGTCGTGTGGCCTTTCATGCGGTACCCCGCGAAAACACGTTAATCCGATGTTCCAGCCTTAACAAAAGGATGCTCCAGCTAGCCAGCGGAGTCAACACGCGCCTTCCGTTCCGCTCGCATCCAGTTTGACTCGCGCTTCCGCGGCGCATAGTCTGTTAATGCGCGCTCAAGTTTTCCGCGCGGCTCATCAGGAGGACTTTGAATGGCAAATCTCGCTCTTGTATACGGAATGCGCCTCTTCCCCGCCTCAGACTTGAAGTCCGTCGGTTCAGCCACCGTTCAGCTCACAAACGGAAGCAACGGCAGTATCACCATGCATCTCATCGAAGGAAGTAAGGAGCAGATCGAGGAAGCTCTAAAGCAATCCCTCGACGCCTTCTTCGATTTGTACCCGGAGATCTAGGCAGGAATTCGTGCAGAAGAAATGCACCATCAGACGCGGTCAGACCAGAATCACCGTCTGGCCGGTCAGGTCGAAGCGCTTGCGACAGCGAATATTCCGGCA
>DATFQU010000170.1:0-7400 GCA_035264005.1 Candidatus Acidiferrales bacterium | reverse complement strand
CGCCGGATTCGAGCCGCCCACTTCGATGCGCGCCGACCAAATTGTGCTAAATGGCGTGCGTTTGCCGTACCTCAGCTTTCCGCGCAATCCGACGAATTAGCGAGCGGGCGCTGCGCTGCCGCATTCAGCCTTCGCGCATCTTGTGGCCAGCCAAATTTCCGAGCCCGTCGTAGGCTGCGTACTTGTACATTTCCGAAAGCGTGGGGTAGTTGAAGACGAGTTCGATGAGCGTGTCGAGCGTGCCGCCCATTTCGATTACCGTCGAGCCGATGTGCACAAGCTCCGTTGCGTTCTCGCCGATGATGTGGACGCCGATCAGTTTTTTGTCGTCGCGGCGAAAAACCAACTTCAACATGCCGGTCGTATCGCCAATGATGATTCCGCGCGCATTATTTTCGTAGTGCGCGCGTCCCACGGCGAAGGGAATCTGCTTTTCGCGGCAGGTTTCCTCGGTTTCGCCGACTGCGGAGATTCCCGGGATGGTATAAATTCCCATGGGCATTGTGGAAGCGATACGCTGTTTGTATTTGAATCCGAAGGCGTGACAGACGGCGAGGCGGCCCTGCTCCATTGAGGTGGATGCGAGAGCGGGAAAACCGATAACGTCCCCTGCGGCATAGACTCCGGACGCAGATGTTTCGTAGCGCTCATTCACGTTGATCAGGCCGCGGTTGTTTACTTCAACTCCCGCTTTTTCGAGTTTCAGTTCGTCGATGTTTCCACGCCGGCCGGCGGCGAAAAGCGCCGTATCGGCATTGAGAGATTTTCCTGAACTGAGCGTTAGGTGAACGTCGGAATTCTTAATTTCAGTTTTCGCGACTCGCTCGCCGAAATAAAACTGCACGCCAAGTTTTTCCAATTTTGCGCGCAATCGCTCGGCGATTTCCGCATCGAGGAAGGGAAGCAGGCGGTCGCGCCCATCGGCAAGCGCGACTCGCACGCCGAGGGCCGCGAAAATCGACGCATATTCGCATCCGATCACTCCACCACCGACAACAATCATGCTTTGCGGGATACGCTCCATTGTGAGGATGGAATCGGATTCAAAAACCTGCTGGTCGTCGTAAGGAATTTCCGGTGCGCGATGCGGGCGCGAGCCGGTTGCGATCAGAATCACTTCGCCGTGAAGTTTTTGTTCTGGCTGATTTTCGCGGCGAACGCTCACTTCGTGGGCATTTTCAAATGCTGCGGTGCCGCGGATGTATTCGACTTTGTGCGCCGCGAGATTTTGCTCGATTTTCTTTCGTTCGGCGGCGACGACTTGGTCTTTGTGGCGCATGAAATCCTGGACGGTGAGGCCTTCGCGCAGGGAATAGTCGATGCCATAAATTCCGCGCTGCTTCAATCCGGAGAAATACAGGGCGGACTCGCGCAGCGTTTTGCTAGGAACCGTGCCGGTGTTGATGCAGGCTCCGCCGACGACTGCGGCGTGCTCGATGAGGGCGACGGTTTTGCCGAAATAGGCGGCTTGTGCGGCGGCTTTCTCGCCTGCGGGGCCGGAACCGATCACGAGGAGGTCAAATCGATCCATGCCGCCTCGCTAAGTTGGCGCGTCCAAATCGAGCTGTTCGGAACTGAACGTTGGAGCGAAAAAATGCGCGAAAAAACTCGATTAGACTTCGCATCCGCTGTTTGTTTTCAGCAAGTTGACTCAATTTCTAATTTCCCATAGAAACTCGATTAGAATTTAGAAAGCGCACAAAAAGAGAAGGCTGCGAAAGGCCAGCCGTTCGGGTTTTCAGGTCAGCGTTCATAGCAAATTTTCAGTATCCAAAAAAGCCATTTTTAGTCCCGATTAGAAATTCTTATGTGCCGCGTTTTCAGTAAGTTGATTCTCCGCGACTGGCGTTTTGTGTCCCGATTAGAATTTTGTTCGCTCCCTTAAACGAAAAAAGCCCGCCCTCCGCTTTAGCTACGGCGCGCCGAGCGCCCTGCGCGACTACGCTGCTGTTATATTCGCCCGATGCCGATTCAAACATGCTCATAAATGAAGAAAGCCGCCCGAGGCGGCCTTGCACTTCTCTTGCGCGAATTGCGTGGCTGGCCCTCCAGCCGAGGAGATACGTATACTCGAAGATACACAATAAGTCAACGACAAAGATGATACGATAACGTGCGAACTGAGGCTTAAGAGCTACTTGACTATAGGCGAAGAATAGGCGAAAGTGAGAATGAATGATTTTCCGTCATCTGAGAGTCGCGGGGCACCCGACTTGCCCCACCTGAAGCGCGTCTCGCGAATAAAGCACACTATTCTCGAGAGGTACTTCCCAAGCTGGGCAGTGATCTTAGCGTCGCAACATTCGGAACTGTCGTATTTTGATTGCTTTGCCGGTCCCGGCGCCTACGAATTCGAAGGGAAGTTGGCAGAGGGTTCGCCAATTATCGCAGTCAAGGCGGGAATCGAGCTGTTGAATGGCAGAAAGGGCCAGCGCCTTCACATCTACTTGATTGAGGACGACGCGAATCAGGTACAGCGGCTCGAAAATGGCCTCAAGCCTCTTCGGCCCTATCCTGAGAACCTGACCGTCGAAGTCAAATTGGCCGATTCTCGCCGGTACATTCCTGATCTACTGGAAAGACTAGGGCGTTTCGGACCCGCGTTCTTTTTGATCGACCCCTACGGGCATCCATTATCGATCCCCGTAATTAACCGCATTCTCGGCCACGGTCGGACTGAAGCATTGATCAATTTGATGTGGTTTCGGATCAACATGGATTTGCCAAACCCGAATGCGGAGGCGCGATTGGATGAATTGTGCGGAGACAAGGCTTGGCGAACTCAGCCCTTTATGGCGATGCATGGTTTCGAGCGTGAGCAGGCTTTTATCGATTACTTCCGTTCACGCTTGTCGTGCAAGTTCGTACTACCGTTTCGGCTGCGTTATGATCCCGAAGACGTTCAGGGCGGGAATCGAACCAAGTATTATCTTCTTCATGCGAGCAACCACGCGAAGGCGGCGCTGCTGATGAAAGAGGTGATGTGGCCGCTTGGAGACGAAGAGGGAACGTTTGATTACTCGGGTACAGAGCAAGGTGTACTGATTTCACGAACGCCTTCGGTTGAGGAACTTAAGATTATTCTAACGCGAGAATTCAAGGGGCAGGAAATCGGTTTCGAGGAGCTAAGGGAGAAAACCTGGAAATTGCCTTTTATAGAGAAACACTATCGAGAAGCCATTAAGGGTTTGGAGGGCAAAGGCGCGAGGATCCGCCGAATTAGCTCGAAGAGGACCGGAATTAGCGGAAAGGATCGCATTCTTTTTGAATGAGTCGCGGGAGGGTACGATGAGCGTCAATTCAGCGATCGAATGGACGGATGCGACATGGAACCCGGTGCGGGGTTGCACGAAGATCAGTCCTGGATGCAAGCACTGCTATGCGCAGACGTTTGCGGAACGATTTCGCGGCGTGAAAGGGCATCCTTACGAGCAAGGGTTCGATCTTCGTCTCGTTCGGGAAAAGCTTGCCGAACCGCTGCGCTGGCGAACGCCGAAAATGATCTTTGTTAATTCGATGAGCGATCTATTCCATGATGCCGTGCCCGACGATTACATTTCAGCGGTTGCGAAGGTGATGGTGGAGGCGAATTGGCACACATACCAGGTTTTGACGAAGCGGTCCGAGCGGATTAAGACGCTGCTGAACTCGAAAATCAGGTTCGCTGCGAAACAGCCGCATATCTGGTGGGGTGTGAGCGTGGAAGACAAAAGATATGGCGTTCCGCGGATTGAGCACCTTCGAAATGCTCGCGCTGCGGTTCGCTTCTTGTCGGTCGAGCCACTGCTGGAGGATGTAGGGAAATTAAATTTATCCGGAATCGATTGGGTAATTGTGGGCGGAGAGAGTGGGGCTGGCGCCCGGCCGATAAAGAAGGAATGGGTTGTTTCATTGAGAGATCAGTGCGGAGAAAAGGGTGTGGCATTTTTCTTCAAGCAGTGGGGCGGAATCCGTAAATCGGAAACAGGGCGCCGACTGGATGGGAAGACGTATGATGAGTTCCCTCACCGATTGCAAAACGAAGTTCGATCCGCCGCCGAGTGCGCTTCGTTAGCGGAACGGCTCACCGCGTCATGCGCTGAGGCGCGTCTGATAGAGATCTCTCCCCTGCGGCAGTTTCGACTTGACCCGGTGTTTGCTTAGCCGAGCGCCGATGAGTTGGCCGACTTTCGAGGCGCGGGGAGCAGCAAGCAGCGCCCCTGCGAAAGACAACAGCGGGTTCCTCGTCGTCCCGGTAAGAGCGACCGGGACTCGCTCGGAATGACACATAAAGGCAAAGGCCGCAGAACTTCAGAAAGCGAAGCTCTGCGCTACAAAGGCAAAAGCAGATTCCCGCCACGGCGGGCAGGCCTCACACCGGTCGCGTACCGCGCGACCGGGTTCGGAATGACAACCAAAAATGAAGGGCTCAGGTTACGCGCTACTTGGCTTTCATGTTGTCGGTGGACGAGATGAAGCCCGCGACGTTGTCGTGCAATTGTTTTAGCGAGGCCTCATGCGCATACACCATGTGTCCTGACTGGTAGAACTTGAATTCGATGTTCTTATCGAGCGACGCGGGAATCGGCAGGTGATGCATTTCGTATACGCCTTCGAAAAAGGGCGTGGCCAGATCGTAGTAGCCCGCATTCAATAAGACTTTCAGGTTGGGGTTGTACTTCATCGCGCCGGCCAGATCGTTCATCACGTTTGCAGGGCCCTGATTTCCCCCGTGGGTCATATCCCAGCTTCCAGTGTTAATTTCCGGCTTATAGGTTCTGTCTTGACCGAATTTCAGGTCCTTTCGCACGTAGTCGTTGAACGCGGATACGTATGCCGAGCCAATTGACGCGGATTGCGGGTCGTATTCGGCTTCCTTGCTGAGGGGGTCCATCGAAGGCCCGGAGAAGCGGGTATCGAGACGGCCGGTGGTGAGTCCGCTTTCGTCCTGGAGCATTTTTTCGAATTCGCCGCCGTTGATGCGCAGGTCTGCCTTCTGGATGTAGTCGACTGGCAAGCCAGTGTATTCGTGCAGCTTCTCGGCGATGGCCTGGCGCTGCTCCGTGGGCAAAGTGTAACCAGCTTCGAGCGCCAGAGCGTAGTCGTTCATGGCGAAGTGCTCGACTTCACTCAGGAAACTCTCGAGGTCGCCGGGCTGACTCGCCAGCTTATGGTGATACCAAGCCGTTGCCGCATACGTTGGCAGGGCGAGCTCGTACGGCAGGTCTACGCCGGGATTTCCCTCGGGGCCGTCGGCGCTGTTATCGAAGCTGAGGATCTGCGAAAGGAGAACGACGCCGTTGAAGTCGACGTCATATTCGCCTTCGAGCACAGCGATGAGCGCGGCTGAGCGCGTGGTGCCGTAGCTCTCGCCGAAGAGATACTTCGGTGAATTCCAGCGGCCATACTTGGCGAGAAACTGGGTGATGAATTCCGCGAAGGCGTGCGCGTCTTCGTCGATGCCGTAGAACGCTTTTTCTTTGTTGGGGCCGGCGATGCGGCTGAAGCCGGTGCCGGGCGCGTCGACGAAGACGAGGTCGCTGGCGTCGAGCAGGCTGAAATCGTTGTTGATGAGCGAATACGGTGCGGCGGGAGTGTGCGTGTCATCGGCAGTGACCACGCGGCGCGGGCCGAAGGCGCCCATGTGAAGCCACACAGTTGAGGAGCCGGGACCGCCGTTATAGAGGAACGTTACCGGACGCGACGTGTTTGCATCACCGCCGGATTTGAAATACGCGACGTAGAACATGCTGGCTTCGACGGGCGGATTCTTGTCGTCTTTCGGAGTATTCTGCGGCACGTCGTCCCAGCCTCGGGGATGGACGACGATTGTGCCGGCAACGGCGTCGTAGTTGATTTGTTTGCCTTCGACGGTGACAGAGCCGGTGCTTTTCTGCTGCTCAACTTTGAATTCGTTGGAATTTGCCGCGCTGGCTGCGTCATCTTTTGATTGAGCCTTGGCGAGAATGGGCGAGGCGATGCTCGCGATTGCCAGGATAGCGAACAAGACAGCGAGTCTGCGCATTAAGCGTCTCCGTATTTGAATTAACTGCCAGGCGATTTGCCGATTTTCGGTGACGCAGAAACTACACTGAAGATGCGCGGAAAGCAATGATTGTTGGAGGCCAAACGAGAAAATTTTTGGCTTGTTCAGTCGCGGGACGAGTGTCCGGAAGCGGGATAAGGATTCGGCAGATACTCGAGACTGTGACGCCTCACTTCTTATCGTGAGGCTTCAGGTCGAGGGCGGCGGAGTTCATGCAATAGCGCAGGCCAGTGGGCGCGGGGCCGTCTTCGAAGACATGGCCGAGATGGGCGCCGCACTTGGAGCAGCGTGCTTCGGTGCGCGTCATGCCGTGGCTCGAATCTCTGTGCTCCTCAATTCTGCCCGCTTCGGCAGGCTGATAGAAACTCGGCCAGCCGGTTCCAGATTCGAATTTCGTCGAAGAGTCGAAGAGCGGCTCGCCGCAGCAGACACAGTGATACGTCCCTGCGTCGTGCGCGTCCCAATACTTGCCGGTGAAGGGCGGTTCGGTGCCTGCCTCGCGCGTGACGTGATATTGCTCAGGTGTGAGCTTGCGCTTCCATTCGGCGTCTGTTTTTGGGTTCTTGTCCATGGTCGGTTGCCCCATTCGAGAGATGCCACCAATTGTAGACCATTTTTCTGCAATCCCATAAATGAGCAAGGGCCTGGTGAGGCGGCGAAACGGCAGTGTTGCAGCGGGGAATTTGATTGGCTAGACTGGAGAGCCTTCGCCGGAGTGGCGGAACTGGCAGACGCGCCGGACTCAAAATCCGGTGGCCGCAAGGCCGTGTGGGTTCGACCCCCTCCTCCGGCACCAAGATCACCAGCGTCGCACTGAGCCGCGGCATATACCCTTTGTCTGATGCTACCGTGCTAAACTAGAGTCTATCCCTGTGTTCTTGGACTACGCTCGCCAAGGTACGAGATGATCGCCAGTCTAAGAGAATTTTTCGAGATGCCTATATGGGCTCGCTGGTTGGCTGGGATGGGCATAGTGCTGCTTATCGCAGCTAATTTCGCCTTCGACTACTATTATCCCCGAGGCTTCCTCATCGATGCCGTTATCGTGGTTTACCTGATTGTTCGATACGACAAACTGTGAAACTGGCGGCTGAATGAAGGAGCATTTGCCAATTCATTGCTGAAACGACCGTACCATTCGATTGCAGCGTCTGTACCATTGTTCGGTCCTGCGCGGCACATTACCTTGGGGCTTCATGAGCGCCACGCTTTCAGCGCCGCGTCAAATCAGAGCTCGCCGCAGAAGCAAGCGGCTGAGGCTGACCGTGCCGGTTGATATCATCGGTTTTCAAGGCGAAACTGAGCTTTTCCGTGAATCCGCACAAGTTCAATGTGTCAGCGCTCATGGCGGACTGGTAGTGATGGCCGCGCCGGT